>CASELB010000067.1 GCA_949288685.1 uncultured bacterium | reverse complement strand
CCAAGCACGGGTTTGCTTGGATTAATATATTTATGACCATTCTTTGAACGATAATGCGCTCTTACAGGCGTTCCGTCATCACGCGTATATGCACTGACGTAAACTACATCACTTGAATTCCTTAATTCTTCATCTCGCGGGAAACCAATTTCTCCATACTGATAATCAATTGCTTTTCGATAAAATGCATCCTCTTCGCGTGGAATATTTACTACATCCTCAAAACTAAAAATCCTGCTGTCATTTGTTTCTTTGTTGTAATAGTTTTCTAAACTGCCCATTATTCTCCTTTCTTAACTTCAAGCAACGCTGTATACCACTGTATACAACGTTCTTAAGGTAAATGTTTTTAACTACGTTTCTATGTTAACAAATTTTGTAGAAAAACCCCGTCTTACTCGGCGGCATTAAACGGCATTACGTAACGAAAACTCAACGTTTCCGTTACTACAGCCTCTGCCGCCTTGCGCAAGAAATGTAACGAAAACTTTTTCTTGCTCACTCGCGTTGAACGGGTCTACAGGCAAAAGCTCCCGTTTTGCCTTTCGCCCCTCGCTCGTTCGCGCTACATCTTATCTGGAACTCACTCTGCACAACAGATAGGTGTTGATAAAATTGTCTAAAAACTAAATATATTCCGCTCAGATTTAATTCAAAACGCCGTATGCATTTAATAACAATACTTTTAGTTGTGTTATTTGTAATTTTGTTTTCTTTTCAGTTTTCTACGTAATAATTTCATCATTTCTTTAGCGGCAATTTTCTAATTCTTGCCGGATATTTTGCAGTATTTGCGGATACTCTTTAATCATAAGTTTATACGCTTCTTCAAGTGATAAACCTGAACCGCCTGTGGTATTTATATGTATCAGACCGCAGTCCTGTGAGCCTTCAATATAATTAATATCAGCATTATAGCCCAGTACCGTTTGAATTCTGGTATTATTAAGAACAGCCATTGCCCAGAAGTATACATCATCGTGGGTTGGCAGCAGTCGTTTAATTTTTTCAATATCATAAACATCTTTATGTAATGAGTGCGGCGGATACATTACACCGAATGCTCCTATTAACTGATGCAGGAATGTAGGATTAAAATTGTCCTGATAAAGATATTTTCGGGCAGAAATTGATTGAAGTTCATTATTAGAGTTAAGTTTTAATTTTACAACGCGCCTTGCGTATATATTATTTCCGTTTTGCAAATAGGCATTGTACAAACTTGATAGAAGTTCACTGTCATAATACGCATCATCATCAACTGTAACAATAATATCATCGGGGTATTTTCTTAAAGTTGGCAGTAGTTTTTTGTAGGAACGTAAATCTTCGCACCAGTCAATTGTTAATCCCAAATCTCTCAGCTTTAGCAAATCTTCAGGCAAATCCTTTTCTCTGTCAGGAAATTGTGACTCTGCCAGCCAGAGAATTACTTTATCGGGTTTTAATGACTGTGTTAGAAGAGTATTTATTGTTAAATGAACGCAGTTTATTCTTCCCGGGTGGGTTGTCAGGGATACAATCAGTTTCGGATTTCTCGGCGTGTTTGTCAGTCCGTATTCAACAGCTTCTTTGTATTTAAACTTAGACTTATGTTTGAACTGTATTCTTATTCCTAAGAAATATATAACATAGTGAGAGTCTAAATCTTTAAAGAAAAATATTTTATTAGCGTTCATTTTTATTTCCCTGTATTTAAGATATTACCGTATTATAAACTTGTTCCGGTGTGATATTATTTTCCAAAACAAAAGTATGCGGATATAAATTTTTATCCGGTGCCCAGCTTTTTGAAGTTCCTGTTTCTCTAAACAGTATTATGGTAGGCGTTCCGACCGCGTAGCTTAAATGTGCAGGTCCTGTATCAACGCTAACAGTACATTTAGCATTTTTCAAAATTGCCCCGAGTTCTGAAATAGATGTTTTGTCTGTTAAGTCGATGAAGTCACACCCTGTGTTTTTAAGCTGCTCCATGTATTTTCTGCACTTTTCTCCGTGTCCGGTGCATACAATTTTATAAATCCGGTTAAGTTTATTTAATAGCTCTGCAGCGTACTCAATTGGCAAATCTTTGGGCGGATTTTTACTTTCAGGACAGAATACAATATAGTTGTCCGGTAAGAGTTTTTTTAAATTATCCGTTAATTCCGTAGGATTGTATTTGATAGGAATATCATTAATCTGTTTTTTTGTATACAGAGATAAAAGGTTAGTGTGATTTGTCTGTACTTTTCCCTGTTTTTTGGTCAGGTAAAAAATTATTTTTTTTGCACCAAGCCCCTTTGATATTAAATAATTTCTTTCATTCCTGTAGGTTAAAAAACAACAATCAGGAGGTAAATAAGGGTATTCTTTGATAAATTTTATTATTGTTGCAAGACCTTCACGTTTGTTTATAGTAAGTACATGGTCTACACTTTCCTGATAAAAAGCCGCATCTTTAAACGGGCTGTCTGTTACAAATATCAGTTTGGAATCAGGGTAGACTTTTTTTATATTTTGGCAAAGTCCGTTGCACAATAAAACATCTCCCAATCCTGCCGTATTAAATACAATAAATACATTACTTTTCTCTTTTATAAACAGCGGTTTTATGTAGGTTGAAAACAGTGCTGTATAATACCTCGGACGCAGCCAGAATAACGGACGGTATTTGATATATCCTAAGAAGGATGCGATTTTGTTTTTTGTATACCAGTAAGTTTTTTCTTCCTCTGTTAAAGCCCATGGCGTATATTGCAAATATTTGAAATAATATTTTTTATGCCAGCTAAATGAACCGAAGTGCCATGGTTTCTGCTTTGATACAAAATGTATACATCTGGGAATAGTTGTATAGCTTGAACGGTTTGTAAAGTTACTTGATTGAACGTTCCATTCATCTTCTGTGACTTTTATTCTTCCCTTTAACGCTTCATTTATTATTTCCTGGTCGCCTACTTTTATTTTTTCAAAATTTTTTAAGGTGTAATCAAGAAAAAGTTGTTCAACATTTTGTGCCCTCATATTATCAAGGTCAAAAACAAGCATACCTGCATTTACATAATGAGGATTACTCCTTAATATTTTTTTGTTAATATCTTTTACTCCGGCAATCGGATAGCTGCCCATATCTATATTAAAAAGATTATGCAGGCTTGAATTAATCACAAAGTCACAGTCAAAGTATATTACACGATTAACCTCGGGTAATAAAGACGGAAGTTTAAGTCTGTAGTAAGTTGCCAGAGTAACATAAGCATGAGTCTTTATTCCTTGGTACTCTTTAAACAGCGCATCGTCTATTTTGATAAAATTAATCAGGCAATCTTTAATATTTTTCAGAGTTAAGATTTTTTCTTTGTTATCTTTCTCTATTCCGCCGTCCAGGATATAAAAAACGAGCCGGTCATTTATGTTTGCATTAACAAGTATTGATGCAATTACTACACCCGCGTACTTTGCATAATTATTATCACATGCTAAGCAAACATTTATTACTGACACTATCCGCTCCTTTTACAAATTATAATAACATGAATATAACAATTCTTATTTTAGCTGTCAAAAAAGTTCTACTTTTTTGTATCGTTGTGTTATAATAAATTAGTAATTGAAAAGCCGATGTAGCTCAGTTGGTAGAGCAACTCATTCGTAATGAGTAGGTCAAGGGTTCAAGTCCCTTTATCGGCTTAGTTTATTAAAAAAGGCAGAAATTAAATTTCTGCCTTTTTTTCTGATTTATACACATACTATATTTAATGTCTTTTCTATATCACTTACGATTAATTCTTTAGTTAAGTGATATTGTCTGTAAAGCTCATCAAGGGGAACCCTGTCTGTAAATTCTTTGTCTGCCCCGAAGTTTAGAACTTTCATGTTGGAATTCCCGTAAAATCTTGCAACTTTTTCGCCGAAGCCTCCGCTTAAAAGCCCGTCTTCAAGGGTAATAACAAGTTCGTGTTCTTTATTCAGTTCGTTAAGTAATTTTTCATCCAGACCTGTTATAAATTTAGGATTGATTAATGTAGCATCAATACCGAGTTTGCTGTTTAACTCTTCTTTTACTTCTTCTCCAAGATGATAGAAATTTCCCAGACCTATTATTGCAACTTTCTTTCCTTTGTGTGTAACTTTGAATTTGTTAAGGACAGAATAATCCGTATCATCTTGTATTCCTGTTGATTTAAGCGGAATGGACGGTACTCTTATTGCAACCGGATGTTCTGTTTGGTTGTATGAGTATTCAAGCATTGCAAGGTATTCTTCTTTGCAGGTTGGTGCAAGATAAACCATATTGGGAATATTTGAGATTAAAGGAATATCAAATAAACATAAATGTGTTGCGTCTGCTCCGGAAATTCCTCCCCAGAATATAAGCATTGTAACGGGTGAATTATTTAAACATAAGTCCTGTGATAACTGGTCATAAGTTCTTTGAACAAATGACGACATAAATGCAATTATCGGTTTTGCCCCTGATTTTGCAAGTGCGGAAGCGTACGCTACGGCGTGCTCTTCTGCGATACCTGTGTCTGTATACTGCTTGCCGAGTCTTTCTCTGAATGATTTGTCAAAGCCGAAAACTCCGGGAGTTGCCGCTGTAATTGCTATTGTTGCGGGATTTTCTTCCGCTTTCTTTAAAATAAAGTCTTTTGTTAATGAATTATAATCTTCTGCAGGCGCAGAATGGGCAGTTCGGTTATCATTAAGTGTTCCGGGTAAAATCCAGTGGAACATTTCTTTGTTCTCTTCCGCAATGTTTAGCCCGTGACCTTTGATTGTATGTATATGAAGAACGGTGGGGTGTGTAGTGTCCTTTACTTTATTAAATATGTCAATAAGTTCACTTATATTATTACCGTTATCTAAATAGTGATATTCAAAACCTAATGATTTAAAGAAATTGTTATCAGCATTTCCTCTGGTTTCGCGAAGTTCTTTAAGGTTTTTATATAAACCGCCATGGTTTTCTGCAATAGACATTTCATTATCGTTAACAATGATAATTATATTACTGTTTAAATCCGCAGCATTATTAAATCCTTCGTACGCTTCGCCGCCGCTTAAAGAGCCGTCGCCGATAAGTGCTATTACATTATATTTTTCATTTTTTAAATCTCTTGCTTTTGCAACTCCGGTAGCAAGGCTTACGGATGTTGAGGTATGCCCGATTTTAAAAAGGTCGTGCGCGCTTTCTTCCGGTGCGGTGTATCCGGTGTACTTGTTGTATTTGTCGGGATTAGTGAATCCTTCTTTACGTCCTGTCAGGATTTTGTGCGGATAACACTGGTGGGATACATCCAGAATAATTTTATCAACAGGTGAATTAAATACGTAATGCATTGCAATTGTTGTCTCAATTATACCCAGATTAGGTGCAAGGTGTCCGCCTGTTGTATTAACTTTCTTTATGATTAATTCCCGCATTTCATCTGCGAGAGTGTTCATTTCATCAATAGCAAGATTTTTTAAGTCGTTTGTATTATTAATTTTGTCTAAAATCATTTTTCCTCCTATATATTTTTACCTTTTTCGTACGCATCTTTAAATGCCTGTGTATTTTTAATTTCGCCTTTCATCCATACTCCGGAGCCATAAATTAAACCTTTTTCTTTTACGTTCTCGAGGCAGTCGATAAAACCGCGAAAACCGTCAAAAGTTCTGTCAAGTGCTGCCGGTCTGTCGTCTGCTGCTGTTGCAATAAAATAAAAGTCTTTGTTTGTAATGTGGGTATATCTTGCGCAGCATCTGTCAATAAAAGTTTTCATTTGACCGTTCATTGTATAGAAATAAACGGGAGTTGCAAGAACTATTATATCCGCATTAACCATTTTATCAAGAATTTCGCTCATATTGTCTTTTATTGAGCAGGCGGTATAATTGTTTGTATTGCAGAGCCCGCAACCTGTGCAATAGTTTATATTTTTATCTTTTAAAAATATTTTTTCTGCCGTATGTCCTGCATCTTCTGCTCCTCTGATAAATTCATCACATAAAATATCAGAGTTTCCGCCTGTTCTTGGGCTGGCTGAAATAACTAAAACCTTTTTACTCATAGCTGCCTCCTTCTTATATATATTATTGTACATTTGAGAGCAGCTATCAATCAAGCCCTGTTTTTTTTGTTTAAAATTATTTAAGTGCTCTTAATGAATTTAGGACTGCAAGAAGAGCGACTCCTGCGTCAGCAAATACGGCACCCCACATTGTCATAAACCCGAAAGCGCCGAGTGTAAGAAATATGAGTTTAACTCCGATAGCGAATATTATATTTTGTTTAACGATACGTATTGTGCGTTTTGCTAATTTTATCGCTGCCGGAATTTTGGACGGTTTATCATCCATAATTACTATGTCTGCTGCTTCTATTGCGGCATCAGAACCTAATGCACCCATGGCAATTCCAATATCTGCTCTTGTTAAAACGGGGGCATCGTTTATTCCGTCACCTGCAAAAATTACTGATTTACCGGGCGTTTTTGTACTTATTATTTCTTCGGCTTTTTCTACTTTATTTGCAGGAAGAAGATTTGAATATACTTTGTCTACTCCTGTTTTTGTTGCAGTATCACGTGCTGAGCTTTCTGAATCCCCTGTTAAAATGACGGTTTTTATACCGGATTTTTTTAATTCTGTTATGGCATTTATTGAATCGGGTTTTAGTTCATCAGCTATTATAATGCTGCCTGCGTAAGTATTATTTTTTGCAATATATACAATTGTGCCGGATGTGTTCGGCTGTGAGTATTTTATTTCGTATTTGTTCATTAATTCCGCGTTGCCCGCAAATATTACGCTGCCGTTCAACTCTATTTTTACGCCTTTACCCGCAATTTCTTCAGTATTTGAAATTTTAGTTTTATCAATGCTTTTAGAGTAGGCGTTTTTAAGAGAGAGTGCTATGGGATGGTTAGAATAGTTTTCTGCGTAAGCTGCATATTCAAGGACTTCTTCTTCGCTGTAACCTTCTGCCGGAACAATTTGTGTTACTTCAAACTTACCTTTTGTAAGAGTTCCTGTTTTATCAAATATAACAGTATCAGGGTTGGATAATTGTTCAAGATAATTACTTCCTTTTATTAAAATCCCGTGTCTTGAGGCTCCGCCCAGTCCTGCAAAAAATCCAAGAGGAACAGATATAACAAGGGCACAGGGGCACGAGATTACAAGAAAAGTTAAGGCTCTTGACAACCAGATATTAAAGGAGTCACCGGTTATAAGCGGCGGTAGAAATGCAAGTAATACTGCTCCCAGAACAACTACGGGTGTATAATATTTTGCAAATCTTGTTATAAATTTTTCTGATTTTGCTTTTTTTGTGCCGGCATGCTCAACAAGTTCAAGAATTTTTGATACGGTTGATTCGCCAAATTCTTTCTCCACTTTTATTTTTAAATACCCGTTTGTATTAATACATCCGCTTATTGCTTTATCTCCGATGTGTAATTCTTTCGGAACCGGCTCGCCTGTTAATGCGGATGTGTCTGCAACAGCACTGCCTTCTGTTACAATTCCGTCCAACGGGATTTTTTCACCGCTTGTAACGACAATTTCATCTCCGACTGCAATATCGGTGGGTGATTTTTTTATAAGTTTGCCTTCAAATTCAACATTTGCATAGTCAGGACGAATGTCCATAAGCTCTGATATTGAACGGCGTGATTTTTCGACAGCTAAATCCTGAAAGTACTCGCCAATTTGATACAAAATCATAACCATAACAGCTTCAGGGTATTCTTTAATCCCGAAGGCTCCTATGGTTGCAATACTCATAAGGAAATTTTCATCAAAAACTTTGCCTTGTTTTATGTGCATAATAGCTTTGTATAAAACATCAATACCTGCAAGTACGTACGCTATTATAAATCCCGCTGTTCTGCTTCCGCCGTCAAGCTGAAAGGCGGCTGAAAAAAAGATTAATCCCAAAATAATTCTAATAGTTCTTGTTGTATCTTTTTTTGTACTGTGGTGATGTTTGTGCTCGCACATAAACGCTCCTTGACAATTGAATAATTGTTCAACTATACTAATAGTATAATTGAATAGTTGTTCAATTGTCAATACTATTAGCTAAAATTTTCGGGTTTAATTTTTTACAAATTGTGGAAAGCAAGAGTTGCCTGAATTTCAGGACTGCGGGAAAGTAACATTTCTTCATATAGTTGAATAGTTATTCATCTGTTGTATAATATGGTAGAGGTTAAAATGGAAAATAGAAAATCAGATTGTGATGCAATAAATATTGATTTAATTAATAAGATTAAACCAAATATGCCCGATATGAACTTGCTTTATGAACTGTCCGACTTTTTTAAAGTAATGGGTGACAGTACAAGAATACAACTCTTGTGGGCGTTGGAGGAAAGCGAAATGTGTGTCGGGGATTTGGCGGTTTTGCTGAATATGACTAAATCTGCTGTATCACATCAATTAAAAGTACTTAGAGCCGCTAAGCTGGTTCGCGCAAAAAAAGTCGGGAAAAATGTGTATTATGCTCTTAGTGATAACCATGTAAAAACTGTTTTTGAAAAAGCTCTTGAACATATTTGTGAGTAATAATACATTGACCGGTATTTCTTTTCCTGCTAAAATCGCAAAAAAGGAGTATGTTAAATGAAAATCCAATCAATAGGCAATACTTATCCCAAATCAAGAAGTAATTTAGTACAGAGAAAACCTGTTTCAAATTATCCGGCAAGCGAACCTTCTTTTCAGGGTAAATACAAATATACTAAAGCATTTGGCGGAATTTGCGCTACTATGGGAGCAATAGGTGCTGTTGTAGGCTCTGCTATTATGGGTGCTTTTTCTCTCCCGATAATTGCTATTTATACGGCTGCTTCTGCTGCAAGTGGTGCTATAATCGGACATCAGCTTGATAAAAAAGATGATGAAGACGGGTATTCAACTCCTAAAGCAGAAAATTAAATTTCTGTTTTCCGCAGGATTTGTTCGTTGTATAATTTGAAAAAATAATTGAAAAATAAAACGAGTACGAAGGAGATGTTAATTATGGAAATGTACGGAATCGAAAAACTTGGTATAATAGCCCCGAAAGCTGTTTATCGTAACCTTTCACCGGCACAGCTTACCGAAGCTGCTCTTCGCCGCGGAGAAGGTTCGTTGAGTAATACAGGTGCACTTGTTGTTACAACAGGTAAATACACCGGACGTTCACCTAAAGATAAATTTATTGTTGATACGGACGGTGTTCATAATGAAATAGCATGGGGAAAAGTTAATCGTCCGATTAGCCGCGAAAAATATAACTCTATCAGAGGTAAAATCGCAGCTTACTTACAAAATCGTGAAATCTTTATTTTTGACGGTTTTGCCGGTGCTGATAAAAAATATACCCAAAAGTTCCGTATAATAAATGAACTTGCCAGCCAAAACCTGTTTATACATCAGTTATTAATTCGTCCTACGGCAGAAGAACTTGCCGGTTACGGGAATCCTGACTATACGATTTTATGTGCGCCGGGATTTAAATGTGACCCAGAGGTTGATGGTGTAAACTCTGAAGCGGCAATAATTATAGACTATGAAGCTCACGAAATTATCATTTGCGGTTCTCAGTATGCAGGAGAAATTAAAAAATCAGTATTCTCTACAATGAATTACATAATGACAAAAAAGAATGTTCTTCCTATGCACTGTTCTGCAAATATGGATCCGCAAACGGGTGAAACGGCAGTATTTTTTGGACTGTCAGGAACAGGTAAAACTACACTTTCCGCTGACCCTGCACGTAAATTAATCGGTGACGATGAACACGGTTGGTCTCCGGATGGTATATTTAACTTTGAAGGCGGCTGTTACGCTAAATGTATAAACCTTTCTGCTGAACACGAACCGGAAATTTATAACGCAATTAAGTTTGGCTCACTTGTCGAAAACGTTGTTATGAATCCTGATACACGTGAATTTGATTTTGCAGACGGTTCATTGACTGAAAATACGCGCGTAGGTTATCCTGTTAATTACATTGATAACGCTCAGATCCCTAGTGTTGGCGGTATTCCTAAGGTTGTAATATTCTTAACTGCCGATGCTTTTGGTGTTTTGCCGCCTATTAGCAGACTTGATAAAAATGCTGCAATGTATCACTTTGTAACAGGTTTTACATCAAAACTTGCAGGTACCGAACGCGGTGTTACAGAACCGCAGCCTACTTTTTCAACACTGTTCGGTGAACCTTTTATGCCTATGGATGCATCAGTTTACGCGCAAATGCTCGGTGAAAAACTTGATAAATACGGTACAAAAGTTTATCTTGTTAATACGGGCTGGGCAGGCGGAAGTGCTGCGTCAGGTGCTAAACGTATGAAACTTGCTTATACAAGAGCAATG
>CASELB010000066.1 GCA_949288685.1 uncultured bacterium | reverse complement strand
CAATTTCCATTGAAAAATATGCTACGTTTGGTAATGCCATAATTTTATACCTTTACTTTCTCTACTATAAACTCAACGGGGAAAATTCCCGCTACATGAATATAACAGCAACAAACTATTAAATCAAGCCTTCTTACTCTATCACAAGGATAATTTAAAAAAAATCTACCCGAATAAGGCGCAGTTATGTGCTTATATAAATATTAAGATTTGTTAAGAAATAATACTTTAGGATTAATTCTTTGTTAGGAGAGAAAAATATAGCACTCGACAGACAGCCGCCTTAAAGGGGAAAATAAAAACACGTCGTTCTGAACTTGTTTCATAACCTAAAGAAAATCTTGCCGGAGATGCTGAAACAAGTTCAGCATAACAAGTATAATGCCCAGTGGGCTGTCACCCTGAACTTGGTTCAGGGTCTAAAACAAGACTTGCTGAGATTTCAAAACACCTTCAATATAACAATGCACTCTTCTGCCTACATATCTTCACCGTTGCCGCGAAATTGAAGCGCCTGACTCAAATGGTTTGTATTAATATCCTTCGCGCCGTCTAAATCAGCAATCGTACGTGCTATTTTTAAAATCCTGTTATACTTACGTCCGGATAATCCATACTTTAGCGCAGCGGCAGCCATGACTTTTTCCGCCGCTGAATCCAGTTTACAGTACTTCTTTATCTGTTTTGCGTTAAGCTCGGAATTTGTAAATATACCTTCTTCTCTATACCGGCTATTTTGGATTTCGCGCGCCTGTATAACACGTTTGCGGATTTCAACAGAAGTCTCGGCGCCGGTATCGGTATTAACAAGCTCCTCGGTTGAGAGCTTAGGAACCGTTATTATAAGGTCAATACGGTCCAGCAACGGACCGGATAACCTTGACCTGTACCGCTGAATTTGAATATCAGAGCAGGTACATGTTTTTGTACTATCCCCGAGGAAACCGCACGGACAAGGATTCATAGCAGCAATTAAAGTGAACCTTGCAGGATATTTTATTGAAATTCTTGCTCTTGAAACTACAACTTCACCGTCTTCCAGCGGCTGCCGCAAAACCTCCAAAACATTCCGCGGGAACTCTACTATTTCATCAAGAAATAATACCCCGCGATGAGCAAGTGTGATTTCACCCGGTTTAGGATTACTGCCGCCGCCAATTATTCCGTACGCTGATGCCGTATGGTGAACCGACCTGAAAGGGCGTTTGGATATTAAAGGTTTATCCTCAGGCAACAGTCCGCATATACTGTAAATTTTTGTAAGTTCAAGCGCCTCCGAAAGATTAAGCGGCGGAAGAATTGATGCAAAACACTTTGCCATCATAGTTTTCCCTGCCCCTGGAGGACCGCTCATCAATACATTATGTCCGCCTGCTGCCGCAATCTCAAGCGCCCGTTTTGCTTTCTTCTGACCTTTAACATCTTTAAAATCAAAAATGTATTCCTCATTTATCCCTTGATTTAAGTAATTCTGTGCATCAATTCTTGTCGGGACAATAGGATTATCCGTAAAATGCTGCACAATTTCGGCAAGCGTGCCCGCTCCATATACATTAATACCATCCACCATGCCTGCTTCGTTAACATTTACACGCGGTACAAATACAGAGTGCACACCCGAATGCTTAAGTGCAATAACCAGTGACAATACGCCGTTTACTCCCCTTAAAGAGCCATCCAGTGAAAGTTCACCGATAAACCCGATTTTATCAGGGGATTTAATCAGTTCGGCAGTATCCTGAAAAACACCTTCTTCTTTTAATATCCCGATTGCAATAGGCAAATCAAAATTTGTTCCCTCTTTTTTTATATCAGCGGGCGCAAGATTTACAACAACCTTTCCCTGAGGAAATGAAAAACCTGAATTTTTAATTGCGGAACGCACGCGTTCACGAGCCTCGGAAACTGCAGAATCAGGCAGTCCTACGATGCTCATGCCGGGCAGAGAGTTTAAAGTATCCACTTCAACTTCCACTTTATACGCTTCTATCCCTATCGCAGTTGCTGTAATCGATTTATTAACCATGTTTATAATATAATACAAATATGAAGAAAAAAGTATTATTTATTAATTTTGGAGGTATTGGCGACGAAATTTTATTTCTCCCGTCAATAATTTCCTTTAAAAAAGAATTTCCGGATTCAGAAATTACCCTTGCACTTGAGAAACGCAGTGCAGGGATTACGGAACTAACCTCACTAATTAATAATACTATTTGTATCCCCAAAACCCGCTCCGGTATGTTAAAACTCTTATTCAAAATGCGGTTCGGAAAGTTTGACTGCGTAGTCTCTTCCGGCTCAAATAAATTAATAAGTTTACTTTTATTTTTAAGCGGAATAAAATCGCGCACAGGGTTTGACACGGGAGCCGTAAGCAAAAAACTCCTCACAAGTGCTGTTAAACTCGATAAAAACCGTTACGCCGTCAAAATGTACCATGAACTTGTTTCACCGTATACTTCACATTTCACACCTCTGCCGGAGTTTGACAGAGTCGAAAAACAGGTTAAAAAATCTGATACAATACTCATACACCCCGGAGTCAGTCAAAAAAGTTTGAATCAGGGAGTTGTTAAAACTATTACACCGTGCGAATGGGCGGAATTAATTATCTATCTTGCCTCAAGCGGCAAAAAAATAATTTTAGCCGGAGGAAAAGACGACAGAGAATGCATTGATATAATAAAAAAACATCTGCCCGAAACCCTTGTTTATACGGATATGACTAAAGAAAATCTATCCCTGAAAGAGCTTGCGGAATTAATATCAGGCACGGAAATTTTTGTGTGTTCCGACTCCGCACCGCTGCATATTGCTACCGGTGTAGGAACCAAAACCTTTGTCTTTTTCGGTTCAACAGATTACAAAAAACTAACTCCCGATAGCGGAAATATTACCCCTATACTTAATGACTACCCATGTTCGCTGCGCCCCTGTTTATGGGAAAAACGCACAAAGAGCTGTGATGATTTGGGATGCTTAAAATTTGACCTTAAGTCCGTTGCTAAAATGATTTTAAACTCATAAACTTTTATAATCCGGCAATAGAAATACTTGTCATTCCGGCATTACGCGCGCAATCCATCAGTTTTACAACAGCCCCGTGTTCCGCCTCTTCTTCAACCTGTATTAAAAGTCCGTCTTTATACTCTTTAACTGATGAGGCAATAACTTTCTCCAAGTCACCGGCTGCAACTTCAGTATCACCGTTATAATAACGATTATCACTTGTGACAGTAAACTGCATAACTTTTGTATTCATATTATCTTGCTGCTCCTGCGTTACAACCTCGGGAACTTTAAGGTTCAGCCCCTGTTGGTCAAGCAACGGTGCTATTACCATCATTATAATCAGCAGTACAAGAAATATATCTGTAAGCGGTGTTATATTAATCTCATTAAAACTGTCACGCATTTGTTTTTCCTTATTCCCTATGATTGGGTATTATTTTTTAGTTCATTTTCCTGTAATTTTTTCTGGTCTTTTTTATTAAGCGGTTCTCCCGCAACAATAAGTTTTTTATACTCTGCTGCCTGCGCCGCATTCATAATTTCTAATATAACAGAACTCTTTGTCTTTTCATCAGCCTTAACAACAACTTCCTGTTTCTCAAGCGATGGCTTAAGACCGGCAAGTGCATCTGTCAGATTTTCATTTTGAACACGCTCCCCGTTTAAATAAATACTGCCGTCACGAGTTACGGAAACCGTTGCGTTCTGCTGCTCAATCGCAACGCCGCTGTTAATTTCCGGCATTGTGATAGCATTGTCCATCGATTGAAACGTAGGCGCCACTACCATCATTATAATCAAGAGTACGAGAAATATATCCGTTAACGGAGTTATATTAATCTCTGTAAACATTGTATTTTTTTTGCCGGAACTCATCTCTGTAACCTGCCTTTATACTTTTAATCCTGAATTAGATGCTGACTGAAACTGCTCTTCCTCAGAATCTGCAAAACTCAAGAATAACAATTTTATTAACTGAAAATTAGACTCAAAGTCTTTAACCGTATTTTGGAAAGCATTGTAGAAAATAACCGCAAGAATTGCGACGCCTAAACCGAAAGCGGTAGCAATAAGCGCAGACCCGATACCGGTTGCAACTGCTGCAGACTGATTACCTTGCACTGCCAGATCCTGAAACGTATAAAGAATTCTTACAACCGTACCAAACAAACCTAAGAACGGCGCAACACCTCCTATTGTACCGAGAATAGGCAATTTATCTTCAAGTTTTTTAACCGCAAGACTTGACGAAATATCAAACGAACGGGAAAAACCTTTTCTCTGATCGGTATAAATCCTCACAGCTTCCTCGGTCAATTCCCCATATATCCCGCCGCATTGAATAGCAATATTATTGGCATTTATGAGATTATCATTAGAAAGCTCTTT
>CASELB010000065.1 GCA_949288685.1 uncultured bacterium | reverse complement strand
GGGTCGCGCGGGAGCAGAAGTACTTTCATTTTTTCTTCGTACTCTGTTATTTTATTTTCGTTTTCTTCAATGTCAGCTTTCATAAAAGCCTTCATTTCGGGATCGTTTTCCGCAAACATTAATTCTTTGGCTTCCTCTATTTCTTTTGTTGCTTTCTGCCAGGCATAATAAAGTTCAACAGTTTCTTCCATTGATTTTCTCTGCTTCGACAGGTCGCGAAATTTATTGTAATCTGCGATAACGTTAGGATCCATTAATGTTTCGCCAAGTTCTATATATTTTTTTTCTATCTGTTTTATTTTGTCTAACATATCTTGCATAGTTATTTCCTCACCAAGTAATTTTATTATAACAGAAACAGAATACAAATAATGTAATTCCTTCAAATGCAGCTATAGTAATATTTTTAGAGATGTTAGACTTTTTCTGCCTGATTAATAAAAAATATAAAAAGAGAGCCGATGGCGCTGCCTAAAAGAGCACCGCCGATTGTGTCAGTAGGATAGTGTACTCCAAGCCATACACGTGTAAACGGGATTGTAATCATCCATATTATAATTATTGCAAACAGTATGAGTTTTACTGTTTTATTTTTTATGTAAGTATTTACAAGGTACAAAAGTACAAGCCCCATAAAAAAGACTGTTGTAGAGTGCCCCGACGGGTAAGAAAACTCTGTTTCTGCAATTCTTTGCAGGTGTACATCAGGTCTGTCGCGCATTACAATATTTTTTATGAATTGAATTGCCGGTAATGTAATAAAATATCCCATTGTAATCAAAACAAAAGTAAAATATTTTCGAAGGTACAAACATATTAAAAATATCGGAATTAAAAATTGTATGAAGTATGATGAAAACCCGAAATCTGTAATAGCGACAATCAAATTAAGCGGTAAAAATTCAAATATCCTTTTGACTGCAAGAATTATATCTGTGTCAAGTTTTGTTACCGGATTAATAAACAAAGTTAAGAGAATAGTATACATGATAAAAACGGGTAATAAAAGCAAAAATGATATCAAACTTTTACTTTTGAAAATCTCTCTCATTACTTTTTTATTACATAAATTCTGAAAAATTACAACACTTAAAATTTGGGAGACAGCCTGCCCTATCTTGTCATTCAGAACTTGTTTCGAAATCTCTGGCAAGACTTGCATTAGATCCTGAAACGAGTTCAGGTACCCTTTCAGGGTGACAGGCGTAAATGGTATTAAAATACCTGTCATCCTGAAAGTGTAGAAAATCGGTTTATCATTTTGTACGATTTTCACGCTATTCAGGATCTTACACAAGTACAAATGTAACGCTGTTTAGCGCGAGTGTTCAAGACAAGAAAAATACAGTGCCGGGTTATGGGGGGGGGATAGCCATCTGAATAAAATAACTTTGTAAAATAGTTTTTGTTAGAGTAAAATAAAAAATATGGACAAAAATATTTTTTTATCCGACTACACAATAGTGGATATTGAAACAACCGGACTATCGCCATTAAGGGATGAAATTATAGAAATTTCCGCGCTGAAAGTGCGTGAACATATTGTTGTTGATAAATTCTCTACACTGACAAAACCTGCTGCAGTGATTAGTCCTTTTATATCAGCATTGACAGGAATTACTAATGAAATGGTCAAAGATGCTCCGGAAATAAAAAGTATTTTATTGAGTTTCAAAGATTTTCTTGCCAATGATTGTATAGTCGGGCACAATATAAATTTTGATTACAGGTTTTTGCATCACAATCTGGAAAAATATTTTGGAACAGGATTGGATAATGACAGGCTTGATACGGTGAAACTGGCGCGAAAATTCTGTCCCGATTTGCCGAGTTATAAACTCTCAAGTCTTGCAAAACATTTTGATATTAACACAGAAGGGCATCACAGAGCATTAAAAGATTGCGAAATGACTTATAACCTTTATAACAAAATTATTGAGCAGTGTGATATGCAAAAACAACTTTCTTTTGTGGTATCATAAAAGGAAATATCAGGAGTAAGAGAGATGGGCGAATTTTATAATCAAGAGCATGTTGATTACTTAAAAAAAATAAAATTTGAAAAAAGATTAAAGAAACTTGAAAAGAAATTGAAAAATAAAAAAATTGTACTGTATGGTGCAGGCATGTTTTTTCAGGATTTAGCACAAGTGTATGATTTAAGCGGGCTTAATATTATCGGAATTTCTGACAGGTCTTTTTGCGGGGAAAACGGTTCGAAATATGCATTTGGCTACCCCAGGTATGATATAGAAAATGTTGCTTCGCTCAAGCCGGATTATATTCTTGTCGGTACTTTGAACTTTGTTGATATAATTGAAGATTTGGAAAGAAA
Source organism: uncultured bacterium (assembly GCA_949288685.1). Lineage (GTDB taxonomy): Bacteria > Cyanobacteriota > Vampirovibrionia > Gastranaerophilales > Gastranaerophilaceae > CALUTH01. The sequence goes on along the minus strand of CASELB010000065.1, from coordinate 6,466 downwards.
ATTTGCGAAACAAATTAAAATCCGCCCGCTTATTAAGAAACCGTTAAAAGATTTGTGGAAAGAAATATGGAAGTAGGTTTGTATGTTAATTAGAAAAAATTATTCCGATAATATTTCTCCAAATCTGCTCGGGTATGTAAGTAAGGGAGCTATGCAGCGGTCGGAACAATTTTTTATATCAGGGCTAATCCGTGAGTATAAACCTGAAAAAGTACTGGAAGTAGGTGTTGCAACAGGGGCTTCTTCGCTTGTTATTATGGACGCCCTGGGGAATGGCGGCAGATTGTATTCTCACGACTATTCATCAGCTTCTTCAATCGGTTATATTGTAAAATGCTTACCGGATATGACGGCAAAATGGACATTAAGAACCGGCGGGATGTGCTGTAATTATCTTGATGAATTTTGTTCTGACGGAAAGAAGTTTGATATTTGTTTTCTTGATACGGCTCACAGAAACCCCGGTGAATTTCTTGATTTCCTTCAAATTCTTCCTTATATGAAAAAAGGCGGCATTATTATTATGCACGATATTTCTATTCATACGTTTTGTATCCGAAGAGAGTATACGACTTGCTGCGTTCTTTTCAGCGCAATTAAAGGGCAGAAAATTTTGCCGGCGGGTAATTTTTTCGTAAATATTGGCGCTGTAATACTTGATGACGATATTATGGAAAATGTTTTTGATATATTTAACTGTATCCGTCTTCCCTGGTTATATAATATAAGCGGGTCGGATATTACAGCCATTAAAAAGTGTTTTTCAAAATATTATCCTGAGGACCTGTTGGAATTGTTTGAAGAATATTGTAACTATTCTCCGCGAAAAAAGCATAATAACGGTAAAATTCTCAAAGCCTTAAAAACGGTTAAAAATAATTTATGGATTTAGATAAGAATATACTCAAGATTGTCTATATAACTGATGAAAACTATGTTCAACCTGTACTAACAGGTATAGTTTCTCTTCTTAAAAATAACCTGACAAAGTGCAAAATATACATAATAACAACATTTGAAAATGAAATTACCTTTGCGCAATTTCGTTCCCTTGAAAGTAAAAGCACGGAAATTATAATTAAACCGGTTAATCTTAATGATTATATTCCGGAGGGGGTAAATACAAACTCGCATGTATCGCAATCGGCGCTTATAAAGTTTTTTCTCCCGGAAATTCTTAAAGACGAAGATAAAGTTCTTTATATTGACGGCGATACAATAGTGCAAAAATCCCTTGATGAACTTTATTGTACTGATATCGGCGAAAATTATGCAGGGGTTGTATTTGATGCAGCGCTTGTTGTAATGCCGCAGCATGCAAGATGTTTGCAGATACCGCCTGACAGATACTTTAATACGGGTGTAATGCTGTTGAACCTTGCACAAATGCGAAAAGATAATTTATCGGGAAAACTTTTGGGTTATAAAATAAATGGCGAGAATTTTTTTATGGACCAGGACGCATTTAACAAAATAATGTCAGGAAATGTGAAATTCCTGCCATTTAAATATAACACTTCACTTTTATCTTTTAATATTCCGCAGGCTGTAGTCAATTATTTCCCTGATATACCCCTTTCCCGCAATGAGAGAATTAAAGCTGCTGTGATATTACATTTTGCCGATAAATTCAAACCTTGGCTTTATAATAGAGGAGTATTAACTAAGATTTATAAAAAGTATTATTGTTTAACACCATACAAAAAACAAAAATTAAGAATAAAAAATTATGAAAATGTCTTTGTTTTTCGATTTGTGAAGTCGGTTTTAAGAGAGAAATTTATATAAAAGGAGAGAAAATGAGCGTATATTCAACAGTTAAATCTATAGTAAAAGCACCTGTTTCTTTTTATAAACAGATAAAACTAACCAATAAGTTATGCAGCGAAGTCCTTTACGCCAATTATTTTCATGATTGTATAAAGAATTCAAACTGGCTGTTAAATCAAACTTTTCGCCCGTCCAAAGGTGCTGCAAATTATTCTTTTTTGTTTTTGTTATTTAATGTCCTTGAAAATTCTAATGTAAAAAATATTCTGGAATTAGGTCTCGGACAGTCAAGTAAAGTAACAACGCAATATGTAAAAAATAAATGTCCTGAGGCAAAATTAACTATAATTGATAATAATAAAAATTGGATTGATACATTTGCTCCGACGCTTGATAAATCCTCTAATATAAAAATAGAATTGAGAGATATTGAAAAACTCCCTGATAAGAGTTTGCGTTACAAAGCGGAAAATTTTGTTCAGAAAAACGAAAAATTTGATTTGGTAATTATTGACGGACCGCTCGGCATGAGCCAGAAAACTCCGCGTTCTAATATTCTTGATCTTATACCTGATAATTTGAGTGATAATTTTATTATTATTCTTGACGATTACGAACGAGCAGGAGAAAAACATACCGCAAAACTTATCTTTAAAAAACTTAAAGCATTGAATATTAACTTTAATACAAGTGTAACTTCCGGCATGAAAAGGCAGCTTTTGATAACATCCGGCGAATGCGGTTATTTACATTGGATTTAGTTTTTATATACACTTTATAGCTAATATTACAATTTATTATTATTTGTAAATACGGATTAAAAATTAAAACTCATAAAAGGCGTAATTTGTAAGGGGATATTGCAAATAATTGTAACAAAATGTAAATAATCGCGCAAAAAAATTTTTGTTTTGTTTTAGAATAAGTGTGTAGACAGATTAGCTTACAAAGAGGCAAATATGAAAATTGATTTTTTACAATCAGAGAACAGACTAAGGTCTAAGTCGCAGGCGCCGGGTATGTGCGGTGAGCGTAATGTACACCGAGAGATTACGGCATTATGTGATGAGAGACGTAGTATGAATAATAATATTAATGGCAGCAACATGAGGAATGAAAATGTAGCTGCCATTAATTTTAGCGGTAAAGAGCCAAGCAGATTTGCTCAAAGGGTTTATAAATCAAAGCCTTTTAACAGCGCATTGAGATTTTTTGAAAATAAAACGGCGCTGGCACAAAATGGTGTGGCTCTTGTAGTTGCAGGCGGTTTTCGTCCGGCAACAAATATATTGATGGCAGGTAAAAATGATAGGGAAGACTCTTACCACGCCGCAACTCACGCGATATCTTCCGCCGGTGTTGGTTTTGGTGTTACCTGTCTTGTTATGAAGCCGGTTACAGATGCGGTTAAGCGTTTCAAAGATAATCCGGCAAAATATCTCCCCGAATCAATGGCATCATTTTATAAAATAGACTCGCTCGGCGCAAGAAAGGTGCAAACATCAAAGATATTTAAAAATACATGTAAATTTATTGAAATGATACCTGAAATAGCAATCGGTGTTCCTAAAGCAATACTTACAATTGCTCTTATTCCGCCGATATTAAAATACGCTTTCGGGATTGAAAAAAACGGCAGTAAAAATAATAAACAGGCAGTTAAAACTCAAACAGTACCCCAAAATGTTTCCACCGAAGGAAAGGGGGTGGCATAATGAATCTTACTATCCAACCTAAATTAATTAATAATAATCCTTACAACTTTAAAAATACGACTACCAGAAATATTTTTGATAATAATAGTTATGAAGAACCGCTATCGCTGCAGAAAAAACAGCAGGCACCGGCTTTTAAAGGTAAAGGTTATGACAATGCAGTAGATTGGCTGGCAAAGAACTATTACGGAAGGCTTATGCAGTCCAAGTTTATAAAAGAGTTCGGTAAGAAAACCGAAAATATGAATGTTGTTAATTTTTGTTCGGCTTTAAACTCATTTATTATTTCAGTTATGTATGTTTTAATGACACTTAATAATGATAACCTTAATCCGGAAAGAAGAAATACGCTTGCAATAAATGACGGTATGACTTATGTCGGGTCAACGATTCTGGCTTATGCGATAGATAATAAACTTGCTGCAAAGTGGAACAAGGTTACACATAATTATGCTGCAACACAATTGGGCACAACATCGGAAGAATTGCATAATTTGATTAAAGAAGCTAATGAAAGACAATTCTTTAAACAACTTCAAATAGACGCTATTTCAAGAGCAAATAAAGAATTAAACGCTGATGCAAAAATTCCTTTAAAGCATGATATTGATATCCTGATTAAAAATGCAGACAGTACTCTTGATGAGACAGCAAAAACTACATTAAGAACTGATATTAACAATGCAATAACAAAAGCCAACAGCGGCTTGCCAAAAGATAAACAAATTGCATTATTTGATGATGACCTTAAGAAAATTGTTGATAAATCATACGAGCTTTTAAATGCTCCTGAAGGTAATAAAGGTTTGCAGGATGATATTAATGCCGCATTGAAGAAAGTAAACGATATATTACCTGACGGAAAGAAAATTCCTCTGGTTGAAGATATTGAAAATGCTATAAGGAAAGCAAATTCTATTCTTTCAAAAGAGTTACAAATTCCGTCAATTGAAGGTATCAAGGAAATGTTTAATAAGGCAAACAGCATACTTCCAGATTCCGCGAAAATCAAACCTGATAAACTTATTGCCAATGCGGAAGACTATGCGCGTGACGTAATTAAAAACAAAGATTTGAATTTCAAAATAAAAGGTATGGGCATTGCAAAATCGTTGTTTATCTTCGGTATGATTTACAGATATGTTGTTCCTGTTCTTATTATGAAACCTGCAAACAAACTCGGTGCAAAATATAATGAACGACATAAAAAACACCTTGACGAACATAACCGTAAGATAGAGATGCTTAAAGAGTTTGAAGCGCGTGAAGCGGCTTTAAAACAACTTGAGGCAAAATATAAAAATGTAAAAATTGACGGTAAAGGCTCTAACCCAGTGCCGGTAACGGATAATACAAAAGAACAATTAGCAAATGCATCTTAATATTATAATATATTCTTAGATAATGACAAGGAGAAATTAGCAGTTTCTCCTTTTTTTTTATTAAGAGTGCGGATATAAAGAAAATATTAATTGTAACAAAAACACTTGCAAAAATATCATCTTCGGGTTATAATTAAATCGTGAATAAAATCACGAAATAGGAGAATAGAAGATATGACTACAAAGACTAAGAAAACAGTTGAAAAGTTGGAAGAAACTTTAAATCAACCTACTGTTGTTGAAACTGTTGAACAGCTTGAAGGATTAATTTCCAGAGTAAAAAGAGCGCAAAAAATTTATTCTACTTTCTCTCAAGAAAAAGTAGATGCAATCTTTAAAGCAGCTGCAACAGCAGCAGACAAAGCACGTATTCCTCTTGCAAGAATGGCTGTTGAAGAAACAGGCATGGGTGTTATGGAAGATAAAATCATAAAGAACCACTTTGCATCAGAATACATTTACAACAAACACAAAGAAGCAAAAACCTGCGGTATAATAAGAGAAGACAAAACCAACGGTATTAAAATTGTTGCGGAACCTTTAGGAGTTCTTGCAGGTATTGTTCCTACAACAAACCCGACTTCTACAGCAATATTTAAATCATTGATTTCTTTAAAAACAAGAAACGGTATTATTTTCTCACCGCACCCCAGAGCTAAAAAATCTACGATTGCAGCGGCAAAATTGGTTCTTGATGCTGCAGTTGCAGCAGGTGCTCCGGCTGATATTATAGGCTGGATTGATGTTCCGTCTGTTGAACTCTCTGCAGCATTGATGAAACACCCGTCTGTTGATTGTATTTTAGCAACCGGCGGTCCGGGTATGGTTATGGCTGCTTATTCATCAGGTAAACCGGCTTTAGGCGTAGGACCCGGTAACGTACCTGCAATTATTGATGAAACTGCTGATATTCAAACGGCTGTATCTTCAATTATTATGTCAAAAACATTTGATAACGGTATGATTTGTGCCTCTGAACAGTCTGTAATAATTGTTTCTGACGTATATGAACAAGTTAAGAAAGAATTTCAATACAGAGGTGCTTACGTATTAAGCAAGGAAGAAGCTGATAAAGTTGCATCAATTATTCTTACACCGGCAGGAAGTGTTAATCCGAAGATTGTAGGTCAGCCGGCTCATACGATTGCTGAACTTGCAGGTATTAAAGTTCCTGAAAATACTAAAATTCTTATAGGTGAAGAAAAAGAAGTTGCGGTAGAAAATCCGTTTGCACACGAAAAACTTTCTCCGCTCCTTGCAATGTATAAGGCTAAGAATTATGAAGATGCGGTAGAAAAGGCACATGACCTTGTTATGCTTGGCGGTGCAGGTCACTCTGCAGCACTTTATACAGATGCCAGAGTTCAAGACAGAATTGATTACTTTGCAGAAAGAATACCTACTTGCAGATTGTTAATTAACTCTCCGTCATCACAAGGCGGTATCGGTGATTTATACAACTTCAAACTTGAACCGTCATTAACACTCGGCTGCGGCTCATGGGGCGGCAATTCCGTAAGCGGTAACGTTGGTGTTGAAAACTTATTGAACTATAAAACAGTAGCTGAAAGGAGAGAAAATATGCTTTGGTTTAAAGTT
>CASELB010000064.1 GCA_949288685.1 uncultured bacterium | reverse complement strand
GAAAAACTTTAATGTTTCGGGGTAAATATTTACAAAAATTTACAATTGAAGCCTGTCATCCTGAAAGCGTAGAAAATCGGGTTATCATTTTATATGATTTTCACGCTGTTCAGGATCTTGCACGAATACAAGTATAATACCATGTCGGTGAGACCCTGAAACGAGTTCAGGGTGACATATTTTTATTTCCATTACTTATCCTTTCCTACAGTCACTTAACGAGACAGCAGCAGGGCAAAATTGTCTTGCTCACTCGCGTTGAACGGGTCTACAGGCAAAAGCTCACGTTTTGCCTTCCGCCCCTCGCTCGTTCGCGCTGTCTGAGCGCAGCGAGTTATTTTGCCTTGGGTTGAGTTTAGTGACTGTATTTAGGAGCGTGTTTTTTCTTTCTTTAGCTGTATTTCTTTCTTTTTACATCGCAATAAAAAGAAAGAAATACAGTGCGGGGTTAGGGGGTGCATAGCCCCCTAAAAAAAAAATTTATTTATACATCCTTTTAAGACCTATAAGGAGTGTATTTCAGCGAATTATGCATCCTTTCACATAAAATGGTGTATAAAACACCAATTTCTAAGGAGCAATTGATGGGCGACGGACAAATAGACGGTAAATTTGTAATAACCAACGGCGGAATTACACACGGAATTGCCGAAGAACTTGGACTGTCCTCTTCTGATTGCAAAAAACTCGGAAGCATTTGGCTTGAAATAATAAAAGAATTTGATAATTCTGACAATATGAAAGTCCAAAATAACAATAATGTTAATCCAAACTCTAATAACAATTATATGGTGCACCAAAATGCAGTTGTTCAGTTTAGTAAAGAATGCTGGAATAAAATTGTCAACTTAGTTAACAGCACATTAGACAAAAATATTCAGGTCGAAGAACCCTTGACAGAACAGCCGCCCGCAGCAGCCAACAGTACTACAGAAATACAGGCGGCAGGTTCAGTTGAAGAATTAACACAGGAACAGACAGCACGACTTGAAGAACACAAACAAATTGTAGAAAAATCCATACAACTCTTAAAACAAAATTGGGAACTCTCCGACCTCGGCAATCATTTTAAAACAGAAGAGGACAAAGCACTGTTCCTGCAATGCCTTGATGAAGTAGTTTATGATGCCCGAAAGACAGGAGCAGGGCACGCAGAAAAAGGAATTATCCATATCGAAACAGACAACCCTGAATGCAACAACCTCACCCAAATGACTAAATTACTTATTCACGAAGCAAACCACGCATTTTTACAGCGTAAAGCAACGCAGAACAGAATCTTAAATTTTCCAACTAAAGCCGAGGAAATTGAGTGTGAAACCCTTGCCTTAACATCAACTTGCCGGTTAATATATTCCAATCCTGCGGAATACGATGATTACCGTATTTACGGAAGATACGTAAGTGAATATGTGGATGCCTCAATACTTCATAATACTCCGGAATTTAAAAACTGGCTGAACGGATATCAACAACTTGCAGATAATTTAAGGGGAGACGTAACAATCCGCCACAGCCCGTACAAAAGCAACGACAATGGAACCGTAGAACTAAAGAGCGGTGATATTATCACCATTCAGGGTGAAACTCCAAGGGTAATAGGGTCAAGCTGTTTTATTGAAGGGCGGAGCGATACCGCAATTGCACAAATGATAATGCATCACAAAGATTTTAGCACCCCTGACTCTTTTGGGGATTTAATTTTTGACAACCTTCCCGCAACAGATGAAGAATTTAAACAGGAATACGGAGAGAGTTTTGATATAAATAACTTTGAGAAAGTACCGTTCACTGTTTCAAGAAAAAATCCGCAAACCGGTGAAGCAGAAGTAGTATACACCGGCGTAACACTCCGCGGTAAGTAGTAACTTAAAACAACAGTATACAATCCCGCAAACACCTTATTGTTCTAACGACTGTAAAAACTCTCCGGGCGGTTGATATTTGAAAGTACAATTTCGCGGTACTCGTTCTTGTCTATATCAACACCCATTGTTTTTATATCAAGTTTTACCCGCTTTTTCTTTGCTTTTTTCTTTTTATCACTTAACATGAAATCACTTCATTCTTATCATTAAGCAACACTATTTGGGGTTTATGTGTTTTTAACTCTTCTTCCGAATAGTAAGCGTATGCAATGATTATAATCCTATCACCTTTTTGAACTTTCCTCGCGGCAGCACCGTTTACACAAAAACACTTTGAGCCGCGCTTACCTTTTATAACATACGTTTGAAACCGCTCGCCATTATTAATATCAAGTATATCTACTTTTTGCCACTCGCTTATTCCGGCTTTTTCTATAAGTTCTTCGTCAATCGTTATTGAGCCTACATACTCAAGATTGGAATCAGTGATGGTTGCTCTATGTATTTTGGAACATAAAAATTCTTTTAACATAATTTTCCTCACTTCCATTATTATATCAAGAAAGATTTTTTCAAGGGAAATCAATGTTAATTTTTGTGAAGATACCTGTTAAAAGGTACACCATTCGCAGTTCCGGCAATTTACCATTTTCCAAAATGTATTTTTTGTTTTGCCTCATACTTAATTTGTTCTACTTCCGGTTTATCATCCGCCGGATAACCTAAACCTATATAACACGGCAAAAGATAATCGTCCGGCGCACCGGCTATTTTTGCCGCATTAATTCCTTCAGCCCCGACAGGTATACGCATAGAACATGCCAGCCCTTCTGCCGTAGCGGCTAAAAATATATTTTCTATAACACACCATATAGAAGAAATCGGATTTAACGAACTGACTGATGTCGGCTTCATAACTCCGGAATTGGATTTAAAAAACGGGAGAATAACATAAGCTGCATTAAATAACATTGTATATTGCCTTGGCATTGCAACTGCATACATCTTTTGCTGCAGAGTACCGTCAACCAGCGTCTTTTTCAATATTTCAAGCGTCGGTTCTATTCCCTGTTTTACAAACTGCAGCACCCGTTCTTTATCTTCTTTTTCTTTTAAAATCACAAACTCCCAGTTCCTCAAATGGTCATGTGTAGGCGCCTGTAATCCTGCGTTTATAATTCTTTCCAACACTTCTTCCGGAACTTCTTTTTCTTTAAAATCTCTAACAATTCTTCTGTTGTATATTACGTCATATAAATCCATTTTATATTTTCTCCTTTTTCATAATTAAAAATATCAGAGAAAGTACATATTTTTATCGTATAATTGAATTAAAAAAGAGGAATTATTTTTTATGGCAAAAATTAAGATTGGAATACTGGGATTTGGCACAGTCGGCGGCGGAGTTTATAAAACACTTAAAAACTTTGACAATGTAGAAATAAAAAAAATTCTTGTAAGAGATATTACAAAACCACGTAATATTTCTCCGGAAGATAAACATTTACTAACAGATAAACCGGATGAAATAATTAAAAATCCGGAAATTGATGTAGTAGTAGAACTTATGGGCGGTATAAATCCGGCGGAAAGTTATATAAAAACCGCTATTGAAAACGGTAAACATATTGTTACTGCAAACAAAGAACTTCTTGCCAAAGGCGGAAAGGAATTATTTGAATTTGCGGAAAAATACAATAAAGTTATACTTTATGAAGCAGCAATTGCAGGAGGTATTCCTGTAATTATGCCGGTCAAAACAATACTTGCAGGAAACAAAATAACGAAAATTCAAGCAATTCTTAACGGCACAACAAATTATATTTTAACCAAAATGGATAAGGACGGTGCAGATTATGCATCCGTACTAAAGGAAGCACAGGAAATGGGTTATGCCGAAGCTGATCCGACAAGTGATGTTGAAGGATTTGATTCCGCATATAAGATTACAACTCTTGCAACAATTGCGTTCGGAAAAAGAGTTCATATAGAAAACGTTTATCGTGAAGGAATTTCTAAGATTAAACTTGACGATATCAAGGCAGCAAATGAACTCGGACATAAAATAAAACTTATAGCACTTGCAAACATTGATGAACAGGGAAGAGCCGATGTAAGAGTTCACCCGATGCTTGTGCCGGAAAATTTAACTCTGGCGCACATTGACTATGTTACAAATGCTGTTGAAATTAGCGGACACCCGATTAATAAAATTGTCCTATCAGGACCCGGCGCAGGAGAATTTCCGACAGCCAGTTCGGTAGTCGGGGACATTCTTGCCGTTGCATCAGAGTTTGATAAAACCGATTATATTCTTCCTATGATGAGATGCCATCATTCACAGGAGGCAATTCCGGTTAATATCAAAGATACTGTCAATAAATATTATCTGTCTTTCACCGCGCCTAATACACCCGGTATAATAGGTAAACTCGGTACACTTTGTGCGGAACACAATATCAGTCTTCAAAGTATTGTGCAAAAAGGTGTTAAAGATGATAACACAGCTAATATTGTTGTTATAACGGAACTTTGCAGAGAAGAAGATATAAGAAACGTAATAACAGAGTTTAAAGAGTGCAAACTAAACAGTCTTATAAGAGTAGCAATATAAGGGGATTTAAAATGTATAAAGGTTTAATTGATAAGTACAGAACATATTTGCCGGTTAGCGAAAAAACAGAAATTGTCACTTTAAATGAAGGCAATACACCGCTAATAAAAGCAGATAATCTTGCAAAAAAAATAGGACTGGAAGCAAATGTATATTTAAAGTTTGAAGGCTGCAACCCGACAGGAAGTTTTAAAGACCGCGGAATGACAATGGCGGTGACAAAAGCAAAAGAATCCGGTTCTAAAGCAATCATCTGTGCAAGTACCGGAAACACAAGCGCATCTGCCGCTGCATACGGAGCGCGGGCAGGGCTTGAAACTTATGTTTTAATTCCTGACGGATATATTGCTCTCGGCAAACTCTCGCAGGCAATGATGTACGGGGCAAAAATTATTGCAGTTGACGGAAATTTTGATGTGGCACTGGAATTTGTAAGAAAAATATCGGAAGAACACCCTATAACCCTTGTAAACTCTGTAAACCCTTACAGAATTGAAGGGCAGAAAACCGGCGCATTTGAAATTTGCGAGGCACTAGGGAAAGCTCCGGAATATCATTTTATACCGGTCGGCAACGCAGGGAATATAACAGCATACTGGAAGGGATATAAAGAGTTTTACAATCTCAAAAAAATTAACAAACTTCCTAAAATGATGGGATATGAAGCAGAAGGTTCTGCTGCTATCGTAAGAGGAGAAAGAATTATGAATCCTGAAACTCTTGCAACCGCAATCAGGATAGGAAATCCGGCAAGCTGGAAGCAGGCAGAAGCTGCACGTGATGAAAGCCATGGTGAAATTAACTGTGTTACCGATGAAAAAATTGTTGAAGCGTATAAACTTATTGCATCAACGGAAGGTGTACTTGCCGAACCGGCAAGCGCTGCATCTGTTGCCGGTTTAATAAAAGCCCATAAAGAAGGAAAAGTACAAGCAGGTTCTGATGTTGTATGTATTTTAACAGGCAACGGGCTTAAAGATCCGGATAACGCAATCAAATTCTCTAATTCTGATGTTAAAAAGACTTCATCAGATATGAAAGACGTATTAAAAGCTATGGGGCTGTAATGGTTAAAAATAAAATCAAAAACGCTAAACGTATTGTAATAAAAGTCGGCACAAATGTTTTAAGAAACGATGACGGAGAAATTGCACTTTCGCGTATTTACTCGTTTATAGAAGATATTTCAAGACTTGTAAAATCTGGGCGTGAAGTAATACTTGTCACATCGGGCGCGGTTGGCTTAGGAAAAAAGCGTTTAGGGCTTGAATCATCGGAAGGCGTTGCCCTTAAGCAGGCGTGCGCAGCTATCGGACAAGGGAAATTAATGTCCATTTACTCACAAGGTTTTGATACATTTGGCGTAATTGTTGCCCAAATTCTTTTAACGGAAGATGATTTCCATTCGAGGAAAAAATACTTGAGTCTGAGAACAACATTAACCAGACTTTTACAACTCGGTGTTGTACCGATTATCAATCAGAATGACACTGTTTCAACAGTTGAAATTGATGAAGAAATGAAGGAACGGCTTGTCTGTTTTTCTGATAATGATAAACTTTCCGCACTTGTTGCAAGTGAACTTGATGCGGATTTAACAATTTTATTATCGGATATTAACGGACTCTATGAGTCTAATCCTAAAACAAATCCTGACGCAAAACTTATAAAGGTTGTACATGATGTTAATGATGATATCCTCTCTTACGGAACGGACGCATCAGAAGGCGGCAGAGGAGGTATGAAAACTAAGCTGCAAGCCGCTCAGGTTGTAACACGTTCGGGCGGTACAGTTATTATTACAAACGGGAAAATTCCGTATATTATAGGAAAAATCTTTAACAACGAGGATATCGGAACAATCTTCCTTCCGCACAAAGAGAGTTTGAGCCGTAAAAAACGCTGGATAGGATATGCAACAAACATCATAGGAAAAATTAAAATCAATGCTAACGCTAAAGAAGCAATAATAGAGAAAAAGAAAAGTCTTTTGCCTATCGGTGTAATTGAGGTAATACACGACTTTAAGCAGGCAGAAGTTGTTTCAATCCTTGATGAGAACGATGAAGAAATTGCCCGCGGAATGGTAAATTACCCTTCAGAGGATATAAAAAAGATTATCGGATGCCACTCGGATGATATCCAGAAAATCTTAGGGTACAAAAACTACGATGCAATTATAACAAGAGATAATATTACTATTTTGTAGGGGTGAATATGGCGCTGACATATCAGAGATGCAGACTGCATAATTGAAACACACCTCTTGCAAAAATTATTAAAACGAATTTACCGTATCATCAATATTTATTTCGCGCAGTCTCGGTTTTACGGGTAAATAATTACTATCAGGTTTATAGCCGGTAGGACGGGTATAAATCAGTGCATCTACCGGAAGTTCATCGTTTGAAATTCCTGTTTGTTTTTTTTGTTTACTATTAACTTTTATAATATTTTCTTTTTTATCTGTATCAGGCGTAATTATATTAACTGCCGGTTTTTCATCAGATAGAGAAGGAGTAACTTTTTCCGGCACAGCTCCTGACTTCGCGGCTGCCGGCGCCGGGGATTGCTTTGTGCCTACTGATTGCGTAGCTTTGCCGGTATTTTCCGTTACGGCTCCTGACTTCGCTGCTGCCGGCGCAGGCGCTTGCTTTGTACCGGCTGATTGCGTAGCTTTGCCGGTATTTTCCGGGGTTGTTTGTACCGTTCCTGACTCTTTTGAGTCTGCTTGCGGCAATTGCTGTATTACTTCCTCTTTCTGTCTATTTTCCTGATTTTTCACATTTGCCGGTTCATCTTCAGAAACTACAGGTGCAGTATTAGCCGGCACCGGTGACACTTGTTGTATTTCAGGCTGCGCGTTATTTACAGGAGAAGTAATATTTGCTCCGCTATTTACCCCGCCGTTTATCCCCGCATCCTTGCGTTTAAACCAGAGGAAATTAATAGGTTCAATGCCTTTGTCTTTTTTAGGACGATTTTGTTTTTCAATTGCTTTTTGCGCTCTGTCTTCTTCCCATTGTTCTTTCATTTCAAGATATTTAGCGCGTGCTTTGCCGTAATTTTCCCTTGTTTTTGCTGCAGGAATAACAGTTGCATCTTTAAATTCTTTTCTAAGTGTTCTGTATTTTTTTGTAAACGTATTATCAATAGAACCATAGTCCGTATGAATCATATTAGGCTCGGCTATTTTTTGTGAAGCGGTTAAAAGTGTATCTTGCAGACTCTGTGCCACTCTCGGCGCAAGATATACGGAGTAGTCTTTAAATTTTTGGAGTTGTTCGGTCTGCGGAGTATAACCGATTGGCACAATTCTGTTTTCAACCGTGCTGATTGTTTTTTGATAAGTTTTTGACCAGACAATCATATTTTTGTCTGTATCAATTAAAACCCCGTAGATATTAATTTTTATAGCTGGATCAAGTGCTGAAGAACCGGGAACTTCAAAGAATGTCCACCAGGTACGGCGCATAACGTAATTATTAGCATCAAGTGAAGATGTTAATAGCAGTACGAGGTTTGTATTGTATAAATTTCCCATTTTTTTAGCAAAATTAAAATCAAGGATGTAATACCTTCTGAAATCATCCATAGCTTTTGCCGCAGACTTTGTAAGCCAGTAATCATTTTTAATTTTATTCCTGACATCCGTAATAGTTGGTGCATGCATATAATGGGTTTTATTGATTTCATTAACAATATAGGGTGTAAAAAATTCTGCCGTATTTGTATATATTGCCTGATCTATAGGAGTCGGAGCGACGATTGTATCGGGAACTGGAACAATTAAATATCCTTCACGGGCAAAACAGACAGAACCTGCCCAGAACAACCCGATAACAATCCCTATATACTTTAATCCCTTTAGCATACCAAGATTATATCATAGCATTCAGAGTTTGACACTCGTATATTTTAAGTATTTTCAAACAATGGCTGCTTTTGCCTGTCTCCAGAGTGTATCAAATTCTTCGTAGGAATAATCTTCAAGCGGTTTAACCGCAAGCTCTTCCATTTTTCTAAAACGCGTCATAAATTTTCTGTTAGCATGCAAAAGCGCCTGCTCAGCATCAATTTTGTGCCATCGTGCAAGATTAACCGTAGCAAAAAGAATATCGCCCATTTCATCTTCCATCCGGTTTTTATCTCCTTCTGCTACGGTGCGCGCAAATTCTCTGTATTCGGATTTTATACATTCTATTAATGATTTTTCACTATCCCACTCAAATCCTGTTTTTACCGCACGTTTTGAAATCTTTTGGGCGCTCATAAGTGCAGATTGTCCTCTGGTAATTCCGTCCATTGCTGATTTACGTTCAGGTTTTTCTTCTTTTTTAAGCGCATCCCAGTTAGTTAAAATCTCATCAGTAGAATTTACTTTAACACCCCCGAAAACGTGCGGATGTCTGTGAATAAGTTTTTTAGTCAATTCTTTTGCTACATCTTCAATATCAAATTCACCGTTATCCTTTGCAATCTGAGCGTGAAGAACAACCTGCAAAAGCACATCACCCAGTTCTTCTTTCAATTCTGTAATATTATTATCATCAATGGCTTCAACCGCTTCGTATGCTTCCTCAAGCATATTCGGGCGTAAAGTTTTGTGTGTTTGTTTTCTGTCCCACTCACATCCGTTTTCACTCCTTAAGACCGCAATAACTCTTATTAATTCTTCCATATTCGGATACGGCATTTTTTACTCCTTTGTTTATGATGATATCCCTGACTTAATTTTACTACAATCAGCAACAAAGTTGTAGCCGGCAGGAAACCAACATTAATCAAATAAGGAACTTTCCCTGCTGTTAATCTGTTTATGCCCCTGCCACTTAACAAAATTAAATAATTTGTCTACATAAAAGGTTTAAGCTATGATAAGAATATGAAAGACGGGATGATTGTAGTAGTCGATGATGAAAAAATAGTAACTTCCGCGTTTAAAGCTCTTTTAACCGTGGAAGGGTATACTAATGCACATTTTTTCAACAATCCGGTTGAGGCACTAAAATTTCTTAAAACCAATCAGCCGGATTTAGTTATCTCCGATTTCCTGATGCCGGAAATGAACGGATTGGAGTTTCTTATCAAAGTCAAAGAACTTTATCCGGAAGTCAGTAAAATTATTCTTACAGGTTACGCGGACAAAGAAAATGCCATAAATGCTATTAACGATGCCGGTATTTATAAATATCTTGAAAAACCATGGAATAATGACGACTTATTAATTAATATCAGAAACGGCATTGAGCGCAGTTATTTGATTTCAGAACTAAGAAACAAAATAGACGAACTTGACGCGGCAAAGAAAGAACTGGAAAAATACTCACATTCACTGGAGCAGCTTGTTGAAGAAAAAACGGCGGATATAATTTCTACAAACGCTAAACTATCAGGAATAATAACCCACTGCGCAGACGGGATTATAATCATTGATAAAAACGGAACAATTGAACAGGTAAATCCCGCAGTTGAAAACCTTACGGGGCTAAGTAGTGAAAGGCTTTGCGGAAACGACATTACAGAGTTTGTCTACCACGAAAAAGGGTCTGTAAAATCTTTTCTTGATACCGAGAAAAATGAGATTTTTGTAAGAAACTGTTTTACGACAAATCCTTTAAGCAGCTTTCATACGCCTGTAGAAATAAGTTTTGCAAAGTTTAATAATGAACATTATGTTTGCGTTTTAAGAGACGTGAGCGAACAAAAAAAAGCCGACAGACTTCGTGATGATTTTATGGCAACACTTACACATGACCTGCGCACCCCGCTGCTTGCCGCTATTCAAACTCTTAAATTTTTCCTTGACGGCAGCCTCGGCGCAATCACTGACCGGCAAAAACTCCTTATTTCAACAATGCTTAAGAGCAATGAAGATTTGCTCGGACTCGTAAATGCCCTTCTTGAAGTATTCAGGTATGATGCGGAAAAGCTGGTTTTACAAAAAACGGATTTTATATTTAATGAACTGTCTATGCAAATTTATAATGAACTTAAGCCTCTGGCAGATAAAAAAGAACTTGAGTTTTGTTTTGAAAATACTGACGAAGATTTAATGATAAACGCAGACAAAACAGAATTGAGGCGCGTAATCTGCAATCTTTGCGGAAACGCCATAAACTACACCCAATCCGGCGGAAAAGTCACTCTGATAATAAAAGCGGAAGGAAATGACTTAATATTTTCCGTAGCCGACAACGGAAGCGGTATTCCTCAGGAGGATATTCCAAACCTTTTCCAAAGATTTTCTCAGGGCACGAGCGCCAAACGTTCGACCGGCACAGGATTGGGGTTATACTTATCAAGACAGATTATTGAAGCACACAACGGTAAAATCTGGCTTGATACAATGCTAAATAAAGGAAGTGAATTTTCATTTCTGTTAACGGATGTTATAACAAAGCGCATTAAACGCAAATCGGGAGCCGCAGTATGATAAAAGTTTTGCTTGTTGAAGATCATGTACTTGTCAGAATGGGACTTTCATTGTTGCTTGAAAAAAGCAGCAATATTTCACTTATAGGTGAGGCAGAAGACGGTGTTCAAGGCGTTTCAATGGCAAAAGAACTTAATCCTGATGTAATTCTGATGGATATCGGGCTGCCGGGAATTGACGGAATACGGGCGACACGTAAAATTAAAGAGACAAACCCGAATATAAAAGTTTTGATTTTCACCTCCCGCGACAGTGAAAAAGATGTATTTGAAGCGTTTAGCGCGGGGGCTGACGGTTACATTATGAAAGGCGCCTCTCAGGAACAGACAATATCTGCAATTGAAACGGTAAACACAGGTGCCGCGTGGCTTGACAGTGCTATTGCCAAACTTGTTTTAAATAACATTAACAGCCCCAAAAATCAGATTGCTAAAAGCGGCGTAACCGAAGTTAATCCTAATGCCGGCAAAATTCAGTACGGTTTGACCGACCGCGAAATGGATGTTTTAAGCCTTATGGTTGCAGGTCAGTCCAACAACGAAATTGCAGAAACCCTTGTTATTACCAAAGCAACCGCAAAAGCGCATGTCCACAGTATTTTACAAAAACTATGCGTAGGCTCACGCACTCAGGCAACAATTACTGCAATGAAAGAAGGACTTGTATAAATGTTTTCGGAAACCGCAGCCGGTCTTTATATGATGCTGAAAACAAAATTCCAAAATACGGAAATCCCGTATTTAAGGGAGAAACCGCCAATTGCAAAAGAGTATGAATATCAACATAAAGCAGACAAAAAAGAGCTTAAAGAAGAGTACGAAAAATCAAAAATGCCCGAGTCCGGTTTTATGCTGCGCTCAGAGTATGAAGAAAGGTCTTTAAGCAAAGATAAAAACACGGTAGAAATAGAGCCTGCAAAAGTACCGGAAGAATACGGAATGAAATACGTTCCCGTCCCCAAATACAAACTGGTAAAATATAACCTGACTCCGGGGTTTACAGAACTCCAAATTCCGCGCAGACTCAATTTTGACAGAGAATTTAACGGACAGGGAATTGTCTCATCGGATTTTACGTTCATGGTCTACCCTTCAATCCATTATTACGCATCCGCAGATTGCACTTCGACCGATTTATACATTATCCCGCTTGATACATCGCTTTCAAAGCTGGAGAGAGTTAAACAGGCGCACATTATAAGACGTGAAGGGCAGCCCATTCTTTCAACCTCCAAAGACATTGATACACCGTATATTTTTAGAACATTAACACCGGTAGATTTTACGGTGGATAATACTAAACTGTTAATAAAAGAAAAAACAGGCTACAGGTTTGACGGTATCTGGAAAACAGACCTGTGGATTTACGATTTTGAGAATAAAAAAGCAACAGCACTTCCCGAAGTCAGAGAAGCAATATCAAATTACTGGGCGCAAGCTAAAGGTGCAAACCTTGATGAAACACGCTGGGATATTTATCCGATGGGGTTCGATGAAAATAATCAGGATAGAATTATTGTATGCGCGTACGCTTTTACGGGGAAAGCACCGGTATTTTTAGGAACGTGGAGCATTGATACTAAAGGAGACTTTAGCAAACTGCAAGCACTTAACGGTTCTTCTCTTCCTATAAGTATTGTAGGCTACAGGCTTGAATACGACGGAAACCAGTCAAGAGAGTTCACGGAAGCCGAGGCAGAACGACTTGATAAACAGGAAAAAGAACAGAAAAAGCAGGAAAAAAAATTAAAAAAAGAAGAAGAAAAAATCCTTGAACAACAATATAAATTAAAACTTTATCAAAAAGAAATGGAATTTTTGTATAAACAACAACAGTTAATGAAGGATTATAAGGGGAGCGGAAAGAGCTATACCGGCGAAACAGGAATTGAGCCGACAGATTTGTAATAAACCTTTATTGTTTGTTTGGGATTTTTATATTTGATGTTTTAACAATATTTAAGAGAGGGAAATATTGTTTCAAATTAATTTAGCGCTTCATTTTTTAATGTATTGCATTATCTTTCTAATATGTATATAATATATTGTATTAATGCGGATTAACCTCCGCCAGCATAAACGCATTATGTCACCCTGAAGGGGGAAATAAGAACATGTCGTCCTGAACTTGGTTCAGGGTCTAAAGCAAAGTTTACACGAGATGCTGAAACCAGTTCAGGGTGACAT
>CASELB010000063.1 GCA_949288685.1 uncultured bacterium | reverse complement strand
TAATGAGAGTGCAGCGTATTCTCCATAAAAGAAAAACCTTTCCCTTTTAATGTATTGGCAATTACTGCCAGAGGTCTATCAGAAGAAGTTTTGAGCGCTTTTTCAATCTCGTCAACATTATGCCCGTCAACAGATAAGGTTTTAAATCCAAATGCCTCAAAGATTTTTTCATAGTTATTAATATTAACAACCTCGGAAGTTGCCGCTGACGACTGAAACTTGTTATTATCAAGAATAACGGTTATTTCCTTTAATCCGTGCGAGCCTATAGAATTAAGCGCCTCCAGAACAGAGCCTTCCTGAAACTCACCATCCCCGAGAATTATAAATATTCTTGCTTTAATCCCCTTCAAGCGATTAGCAAGCGCCATACCCTCACCAAGCCCCGCACCATGCCCCAATGAACCCGTAGACGCTTCAAGCCCTGCAGCGGCAGTCATATCAATATGACAGGGTAAAATTCCGCCATCTGTCAAATATTGTTCAAAATCACTTTCGGAGATAAAACCCTTCAACCTCAAAACACTATACAGAGCAAGACTTGCATGTCCTTTACTTAAAATTATCCTGTCACGTGACGGGTCATTGTAATTGTCTTTGCTAATATTTGCAACTCTGAAATACAACGCCTCAAGTATCTCCACAACACTGAGTGCAGAGCCGACATGCGAGGCTTTGGATTTATTTGCGGCTTTTATTATCATTTCCCGTATTTTCTTATACATGAACTCTCCTTTTAATTCTGATTTTTAAATGTATCCCCATAAACGTTAGAATTATATGCCGGCGGTTAATTGTCGTTTTAACAGAGAAAATTTGTTCTAAAAAAGACAATTTGGTCTGAGCATACGCAGCTTTAATCTCTTCCTGCGTAAAATACTTATTTAATACTTCGTCACGTTCTTTAATATGCAATGACTGCGATGCTGTACTGGAAGAAATACCGTTTTTATCAAAAGCCGCAACCACTTCATCCAAATGTTGAAATTTCACCCCGTTTAAAAAGAAAACTATAAATTTTTCATAATCAGAAACTATTTTATACTCCTCATTAAACATCCCGAATGTTTCAAACAATTTACGCTTTATAAAAACCGCAGGCGTATTAAGACAGGAATTTATTAAATAATTCTTATCTATTACATCAGGAGACTTAGTCACACCTGATTTATGCGGATTATCCTTATAAACCTCATACTGTTCGCCGTATAAAACATCCGCATCATACTCTTTGCCGGCAAAAACTTTCATCAAGACATCACTGTCATAATAAGAATCACCGGCATTAAGAAATTGAACAAACTCACCCTCCGCAAGCCGTATTCCTTTATTACAAGCATCATAAATACCGTTATCAGGCTCCGATACAAATTTGTTTATCCTTTGTTTATATTCCTCAAAAACTTCAAGTGTGTCTTTGTTTGAGCCTCCGTCAATAACAATCCATTCAAAATCCTGCCAGCTCTGATTAACGATACTCTCACAAGTATTCCTAACATCCGGTTCGTTATAACAAATCGTAATTATACTAAGTTTTTTCATACAATCCTTCGCAACGCTCGTTGAACGTTATAATGCCACTCCTTCTCTAAATCTCAGGTTCATATTTTCATCCACGCCTATAAATTTTAAAGTCACTTCTACGGTAGACTGATTAAACAGCCACTGAAGATAAGACAAATCTTTATACTTCTTGTAATAGTGATAGGCAAAAGTTTTACGCCACGACGCCACTGTAATATCATCCCCAAGCCCGAGTTCCTGACATATTTCCTTAAAAGCATAAAATACGGAAGTCCTGTCCAATCTGTTACCTTTTAACGTCAAAAATAACGGCTCGGTTCCATCCCTGCCTGCTGACACTCTTTCAATAAGTTTTTTTATTTCATCTCTTAAAGGAATACTTTTCTTCCCGTCAATACAAAGATAATGCTTGTTTATCACGTCTTTTACATTAAGATTAAGCAAATCATTCAGACCCGCTCCCGTGTTAACCGCAAGTTCAAACAAGAGTAAATCCCTTGTCATACCCTTCTTTTCATATAACCCCTTAATTATATTTATTGTTTCAATATCCCGTATCGGAGAACTTATTGTCAACGCATTAATCCTTAAAATTTATTCTGTCCGTGGTTTTAATATTTACAGTACAAACTTCATAAAATGTATAGAAAATAGTTAGATACTACTACAAGGCAATGATACCACAAACATTATAAATATTTATCCCTCT
>CASELB010000062.1 GCA_949288685.1 uncultured bacterium | reverse complement strand
TAGTTTGTGCCTGTTCAAGCTCTCTTGAAGCAAACTTTGAACATAAAACGCACAACTTAACCGGTGCTTCAAAAATATTTTTTTCAAACCACCCTGCAGCATATACAAAACAACGGGAAAGATTAAACAAAAATTTATTATTGGAAATAAATAATTCTACTCTATTTAGAAACTCTGCAAATTTTCCGAATAACGAATAAACTATATTTGTATAAAAATAATCAATATAAAATCCTTCCTGACAAATTTTTGTTATACGCCCTTCTTTTACATCTTTAGCCTTTATTGCAATTATAACAGCTAAAATTGCACCTGCAAAAGCAGTCCAAAACGGAGCACCAAGCTGAGAACCCGTTACAGTAAATGTAGCTGCAGCCATAATAAGTATAAACGCCCAAACAGATATCTGTTCACCAATATTGTGACGTTTACCTTTTGATAACGGGTATTTACAGCATAGTCTAAATATATAAATCGCACACATAAATGTAACCAGTAAAAATTCAGAGGTTAAAAATATATTCTGTTTGAATGTTTCAAAAAATAACTCTTTACAATTTAATCCCGCAAAAGCCAATCCTGATAGTGCAAAAGAAGCAATTATAAAAGAAGGGGGAAGCAGGACTTCTTCATTTTCCGAATATTCATTATTAGACATACCGTAGCTCAAGAACAGGGCTGCTTTAATAAAACCGTGTACAATAAGATAAATTACAGCAAGATCAATATTACCAAACCCAACAGCCGCTATCATCAACCCTAGATTTGCCGATGTTGAATACGCAAGAACAGACTTTACATTATTCTGGCATATTGCACATAGAGAACAAAACAGAGCAGTAAACATTCCGAGTAAAACAATAAAAATAAGTATTTCTTTTGATAAAGAGAATATGGGAAGAAGTCTTATTGTAAGATACACACCTGCTGCGACCATCGTTGCCGAATGGATTAAAGCACTTACCGGCGTTGGTGCGTTCATTGCATCCTGCAGCCAGGTATGAAACGGAAATTGTGCAGATTTCACCATTACTCCTGCAAAAAGTAGCAGGGATAGTATTGAAAATGTAATATCGTTTGTATGCGCATAAGCTATTGAAGATATAAGATTAAAGTCAGAAAAATCAAGGGTTACAAATTGCGGAGTCATATAAGCGCAGGCTATATATATAAGAGAAAGTATCCCTGCAAGGAAAGCTGTATCTCCAATCCTGTTTATTATAAAGGTCTTTAGCGCCGCTTTTGATTTAAGCGGATTAGTATACTGAAATCCGATTAATAAATAAGATACTAATCCGACAAGCTCCCAGCCAATGTACATTTGGAAAAGATTTGGAGCTACAAGCAGAAGTCCCATAGCGAAATTAAACAGATTCAGATATCCAAAAAACCTGTAATATTTGGCTTCTGCACTCATATAAGATACCGAGTACAACTGTACAAAAAAGGATATCGTATAAAGTAAAAGTAAATATAGTGCGACCAATTTATCAATATTAATTCCAACCTGAAGAAGGAAATGATGTATTTTTAAGAAAGTAAACACTGTTTCAGTGCCGCCGTTAAAAAACACGTTAGTTAGAGCACCTGCCGAAAAAACTACGCCGAGCCCCGCCCCTGCAAGTGTTATCAAAGATAATATTTTTTTAGACATCCTGACAGCGAATAAACGTGCAGTACCGATTAGCAGGAATATCCAGAGCGGATAAAGTATCACCCATATTAAATTATCAGTAAAAAATTCATTCATACGTCACCATAATCCTCAATATCAGATGTTTGTTTCTCTCTGTACATTGCATAAAATATATATAGCGCAATTGCAAGTTCTACTGCCCCTACCGCAATATAAAATAATGCAAAAATATACCCGTCAAACGCAAGATTTTTACAATATAATCCAAACGCCGTAAAATTAATATTTACAGCAAGCAGCATAAATTCAACGGATATCAATATTTTTATTACATTTCTGGATAATACAACGCCGCACAACCCGATAATAAAAAGAATAAATGCAAGTATTAAATAATGATAGAGAACAATATTATTTAGCATTATCAGACACCCCCGCAACTACTGCCAGCAGCAATACAGAAAAGAGTTCAAAAGCCGCCAGATACGACGTAAAGAATCCGTCAGTAATAGCATCAAATATTCTAAACGAATTAAGATTTGTATTTGCATCACTAAACGGCAGATGTATATTTATTGCTATCGCAGTTAAATAAAACAAAGACATTGTGATAAGTACCGCAGCCGTTACTACTACATACTTTCTTGCTCCTTTAATTACGGCATATTTTTCTTTTTTGACATCAGTAAACATAATAGCCATAGCAAGAAGAACAGGAACTGCAATTCCATAAATAGTAAGCTGAATAACAGCGTTATACTCTGCACCGAGAAGATAAAAAACTAAACCGCCTGCCATAAATACCAGAATTGCACTTAATAAGGAATACACAACCCGACTGGACAAAATTGAAAT
>CASELB010000061.1 GCA_949288685.1 uncultured bacterium | reverse complement strand
TTGTTCCAGGCTGTATTTATGGCTAATGCCGGCGGCTGCTGGGATAACGCTAAGAAAATTGTTGAAGTTGATATGAACGAAAAAGGTACACCGCTCCATGAAGCTACAGTTGTAGGTGATACAGTTGGTGATCCGTTCAAAGATACTTCTTCAGTTGCGATGAACCCTATTATCAAGTTTACTACTTTGTTTGGCTTGCTTGCAATGGAAATTGCAATTAACCCGATATTCAGAGAGTATTCAAGAATAGTAGGTGTTGTACTTCTTATCGTAGCACTTGTATTCGTAATTCGTTCATTCTACGCAATGAGAATTCCTGCAAGTACTGAAGAGAAGTAAGTTAGGAAAACTAAGGCGGGCGGGATTTTATCCCGCCCGTTTTTTATTTTCTAAAAAAAGTGAGTTATATAATCATTTTTTAAATTTTTTGACCAATAAAACAATTGCACTAAGAACGGCAACTCCGCCTATACCTGCAATGATTTGTTTTTCATCAGGGAATTTCTTTTTAGGGAGCGGCTGTTTGTTTTTGAAAAACAAATTTTCAGCGTTTTCGTAAAATATTTTATTTATTATTTCTTCGCCTTCATCGTCGCCAAACTCGGTTTTTATTGCTGTTTTTAAAGTACTTACGGTATCTTCGTAAGATTCTTTCGGTCCGGGTCTGTTGAAATTCAGTTCTCCGTATATTCCTAGCGGTGCGTCTGTTCCGAACATAATTCTGTCCAGTGCTCCGAGTTCTTTCATACGTTTTATTAATTCTATGATGTCTTTCGGTTCTTGATTTAGTTTACCTTTTGAAAAATCCATCCACGAAATTTCTGCATAAAGTTTAGCATCATTGTTTTTGATTGATTTTTCGAGAATGTCTATTGCTTTCCTGTTTGCTATACTTCCGCCCAGTCCAGTGTGTCCCAGTATAACCGGAACTTTAGGGTGCCTTTTAGCCAGTTCATATATGTACTCAGGATCTGCAAAATGACGTTTGCTGTTTTCTTCGCCAAGAATATAGTTTATTGAAACTTCCGAATGAATTAGGCATGGAAGTTTGTATTCTTCTGCTGTTTTCATATAGTCGTCATAAAGTCTGGAATTTGCATTAAGCCCCATTTCTCCGGGGTGAAGTTTTAAGCCTGCAATATTATTATAGTTTCGCTTTATTAAATTTCTTATTGTTTTTGCATTACCGTTTGTTGCAGACGGTTGGCATACGAGCATAACCTGATAAAACGGGTCTTCCTGACTTTTTTTTATAACATCCGTGTTGGCGTCTTTTTCATTTTTAATAAATTTCATTCCGCCGTTTTGGGTAAGTTTTTGCGCGGGAATTAATCCGTCAATACTTGATACTAAGATTTTTTTTACGTTATCGGTTTGCTGTTCTCCTTTAACTGTAATATTAAGCGGGCTTTTAATAAATGAATCAAGCTGGTTTGTTGGAAAAAACTCCCCTTTCCACAGTGTTCCTGTTGTACCTCTGTGAACATGTGTATCTATTATATCGGCTTTAAAATGAAGGGGTAATGAATTGTTTAAGAAAATCAATTTACAATATCTCCTATGTAGTCATTATCGTCTGCTCTGCGCGCAATTATTTTATCTCCAATACTTGTCCCGCTTTTTATTTCTACTGCCGCTTTATAACAACAGTCTGCAGAATATTGTTCATTTTTATTACGACAAATATTGCCGATTTCTTCATATAATTCTGACATTTTAAGACTTAAATCGTTTGCAAGAATATCAAGATTAACATCTGTAGTGTCTATGGTAGTGCGTACAGTTGGGCGGGTCATAAATAGTCGTCTGAAAAATCCTGCATTATTATATTTAGTTATATAATCATTTAATTCATCAATCATTTTCTTTTCATTTTCAGCATTTTTAAGGTTTTGTAAATTTTCATTTCTTGTTGTAATAAATTTACTTATAAGCCGTATTGCCATATTATAGCAGCCCGAACTTTTATCGTATAAGCCTTTTTTGTTGAATAAATCACCCAATTCGATAAACGGCATGACTTCATTGCGTGTATTGATGGTTTTATGACTTGATTTAACAAGTTCTGTGGCTTGATTATAAAAATTTTCGGCTTCTCCAAAATTTTTTGCATTGCGAGCTTTAACCATTAATTCATCAAGACGTCTGAGATAAGGCGCATGTTTATTTTCACCGTTAGCTGTTCCGGCGAGCGCGTTTTGCAGTTCCTGATAGAAAATATCTTTTTCAATCGCATTGAATACAGCAAAACAAGTTCCCCACATGGATTTTACACTGGGTTTGCCGCTTCCCTCACAGTCGCATTGCGGGAATATTATTTCTTGATGTGCATTTTCTCTGAAAAATAATTTCCTGGTTTTATCTACATAATCTCCGCGAAGCGTGATTTTACCTTCATCAATTTCATTTTTTGAGTAAACGCGGTATACTGGATAAAGTTTATCGGCTACAGGTTGTTGGCATGTGCCTGTTTCCAAGTATTCTGAAAAATTCCTGATTTCCTTTTCGGAAGCAAGTACTTCTTTAGCCTGCTTACCTACAAATTTTGCAATATTTGCAACTTCTTTATTCCCGGGAAAAGCATCATAAGGATACTCAACTACATTAGTATTTCTGAAACTGTATCCGGTAAGTTTTCCGTTATCCCTGACAGGCGACAAGTTATATACACCGCGGGCGCTGTCAGTTACACAGGTATCGTATCCTGCAAAAATATAATCTTTACCCCAGGATTTATCGCGTATAGTTATTATATTCGCATTGGAAAGAGTTAACAGGTTAAAATCGTACCAGTTGTTATCTTTTATAAATTTTTTCATTTCGTGGACTTTGCCGTTAATATCTTTTCCTGTTGCTATGTAATAGTAAAGTTCAGGCTTAAGGTTACGTTCTTTTGCAAGATACTTTAGCGACTGGTCAAACGGGTGTCCGGCAGGAATAAAGACTCTTGCATCTCTATCTACAAGTTTGTTAATGCCTTCTATAACAGGATAAATTTCTTCCATGTGCTGATTGCAAGAATCCATATATCCTAATTCTTGTCTATAACAATCAGGTGAGTCGCACATCTTTTTTAGCAAATCTAAAAGTAAGGGTTTATTTGCTTTAATATTTTCAGGTGTGAGTTCTGTTTCTACATTCATGACGGATTTCAGCCGGTCTTGCAGGTTTAGCAGACCAACCGTTGCTAATGCCGGAATTGCAATATACTGATTTGCAAGTTTTTCTCCGCTATTAAGCAATGATTGAATGGACTCTTTTAAATTTTTCAAGTCTTTTATGCTTTCAGAACCCGGAACAGTATTTACATTTTTCAAAATAGTTTTATTGTCCGGTTTAAGGATTGTTTTTGCAAAATTGTACATATCGGAAGCGTGATGACCGCCGTCTAATATATAAACCCGAAAGCCTTTAAAATTAATATAGCTTATCCCGGGTTTAAGATTTATAAAGTTATTATTTAAATAATGCTCGCTTAATGAGTTTGTATTATTATTGTAAATACTATTTCTAATGTTGGTTTTATTAGTATTATGCTGTTTTTGTGCGGCTGGTAAATTTAGTAACAGATTGTTGTTGTGAAAGGATATTTTTTGTACATGCATGTTGGATTTCTCCCGTTTTTTTCTATAATACTCCAACAAAAAGCATTTAGTATTGCCCGTCTTTGAAAAATTAACAAAATTTTACAAATTAGTGATATGGAAAAACAATTAATTTATATCCCATTTACCGCATGTGCCGCCCCAGCGCGCGATAATATTACCTTTAATATCACTAATTTTATCGACATGCTCAATTTTTTCTCCGCCCTCTAAAATAGTGATAATTTCACAGTTATTTGAGCAGCCTGTGCAATGACAGGTTACTGATTGGAAGTTCATATTGCCAACTTCCCAGCCTTTAAATTTAGTTTCAGTTTCCGTATACTGGTGGTTTTCCATTGCAAGGAGGGCTGCACCTATAGCTCCCATTGTTTGATGGTTATCAGGAACGACAATTTTTGTTCCAAGAGCTTCTTCAAACGCTTTAACCATCCCTGAGTTTGTTGCAACACCGCCCTGGAATGAAACAGTCGGTAGTAGTTCTTTCCCGAGTGCAAGGTTTGAAAGATAGTTTCTTACGAGCGCCTGACATAGTCCGTATAATAAATCTTCAACCGGATATCCTAATTGCTGCTTGTGTATAAGATCACTCTCTGCAAAAACTCCGCATCTTCCTGCAATTCTTGCCGGATTGGTAGATTTTAGCGCCGTTGCACCAAACTCTTCTATCGGTACATTTAAGCGCTGCGCCTGATGGTCTAAGAAACTTCCTGTACCTGCTGCGCATACGGTGTTCATAGCAAAATCGGTTACAATACCGTCTCTTAGGATAATAATTTTGCTGTCCTGACCGCCTATTTCCAGAATGGTTTGGACGCCGGGGATATAAGTACTTGCGGCAACTGCGTGCGCAGTAATTTCATTTTTAACAATGTCTGCGCCGACAAGTGCACCTGCAAGATTTCTTCCGCTGCCTGTTGTTCCGACTCCTTTAACGTCATACTCACATATAGCTTGCGAAATAATATGTTTCAACCCTTCCTGTACGGCGTTTACCGGTTTGCCGGCAGTTTTTAGCATATATGAATCAACGTATTTGCCTTCTTCATTAACCAGTGCAAGTTTTGTTGTTACTGAACCTACGTCAATACCCAGATATACTGTTAAACTCATTGTCCCTTACCTTTCATTCCGGCGGAAATTTATACGCCTATACTCCATTGCTATTCACGCTTGTGCTCTTTTATTTTAACACAAACATACTTTTTATTCCGTATATTGATTTATTGAGGAATTAAAGTTGAAATAACGGCATTATTTATATTTAAGTATTTTTTTGCCGTGTTTTTCAAATCATCAATAGTAATTTTTTCAACTTCGCCGAGGTATTTTTCCGCAAGTGTTAAATCATCACAAACGGTCATATAGTACCCGATAGTTTCTCCGATTGCGGATACTGTTTCCGCATCGGATGCAAAATCTGCCTTTATTCTGTTTTTTGCTTTTTTAAACTCGTTTTCTTCAATATTTTCTTTTATTTTTTCAACTTCAGCTTTTATGAGTTCAATGGCTTTATCTTTTTTCTCAGGAATAAAGTTTGCCTGCAGGAAGAAATTACTGCCGTCTTTGAATATATAATGTTCAGCACCAACCATATTAAACACCTGTTCCGACGCTTTTTCAATCAGGTTCTGATACATTCTTGAGCTTGCGCTATCGCCGAGTATTGTTGCAAGCATATCAAGCATTATTGTATCTTTCAAGTCTTTTGCAGGTGCTCCAAGATAGCCGAACATCATAAATCCTGATGTCAGACATGCTTTATTTTCTACGTATATTGTATGATTAGTCGGTTCATCAGGTTCATTTATCCGGTTAATATGTTTTGCTCTGTTTTTAAAATCAAAGCCTTTAATAACTCTGTTCAAAACTTTTTCGTGGTCAAAATCGCCTACAACAATAGTTGTGATATTGTTTGGAGAATAGAATGTTTTATAATAATTCATTATGGTTTCTTGCGTTACCTGTGAAATAATTTGTGGTGTGCCGATTACATCACGTTTGTATGGGTGTTTTTTATACATTGCATCATTTGTATAATTATAAACCTTACTCCACGGTTGATCTTGCCGCATTCTTATTTCTTCAATTACAACGTGTCGTTCACGTTTATCTGTAACATTTTTGTCATCCAGGTTAAAAGGACTCCCGATTTCTTCCGGCGGAAGTATCGGGTCAATCATCATATCAGCATGTAAGTCGATTGCAAGGTACATATCTTCATCATTTTTGCCCTTGGGAAGGGTGACATAATAAAAAGTGTAATCTTTCCAGGTGGCAGCATTGACTATTGCACCTTTACCTTCCAGTATTCTGTCAAATTCTCCCGCTTTGTGTTTATGAGTACCTTTAAACATTAAATGTTCAAGAAAATGTGAGATTCCGTTTATTTCATCATCTTCATTTATAGAACCGGTTTTTACCCATGAACTTATATTGACCAGACCTCCGTCTTTGTGTGCCAGAACAATTTTATGTCCGCTCTCTGTTTCATAGACTTCGACTTCTTTAGTCAAAAATGGATATTTGATTACTGTTTTTTTCATAATTTCTCCTGCAAGATAGTTTAATTATATTACAAGAGTAAGATTATTTACAGTACCAGAGATTATGACGTTTTCCGTAATCTTTTAAATCCTTTTTAATTTCAGGAGCAAGTATATATAAAACGATAATATTAGGTATTGTCATTGCAATCATCATTGCATCCGTAATATCGATAACTGAACGAACATTCATTGCAGAGCCGATTACTATAAAGATACAGTAGATAATGTTGAATGTAAGTACACGTTTTTTACCTTCACCGAGCAGGAATGTCCACGCTTTTTGACCATAATAAGCCCAGGAAATAAGTGTTGAAATTGCAAACATAATAGCAATCAAAGATAAAATATACGGGAAGAAAGGAATTACGGATTTAAACGCGTTTGACGCAAGTTCAATTCCTGAAATTTGTGCTGTTGCAGTATTGCAAGTTCCTGAAAATATTATTGCGAAAGATGTGAATAAACATAATAAACCTGTGAGGAATGTTTCTATTAATGCTACAAATCCTTGTGATACTGGTTCTTTAGTTTTTGCTGTTGCATAAACAATAGCTGCAGCACCGGTTCCGGCTTCGTTAGACTGAACAGAACGTCTTAAGCCTATTATAATTGTTCCGAATACTCCTCCTGCAACTGCTGTCGGATGGAACGCTTCACGCAGAATTAAAATAATTGCATGCGGTATATTGGCAAAGTTTGCAAATATAACTATTAAACCGGATACAATGTACATCAAACACATTGTTGGTACTAAAACAGCAGTAACTTTTGCTATACTTTTAATCCCGCCGACGATTACAAGCCCGATTACTATAGCAACAACTAAGCCGAATACCCACGTATACCCGTTAAGGAAACTGTGTTCTGCTCCTGTAATAAATATAAGCTGGTGTGCAGATTGGTTAATTTGTATCATATTTCCGCCTGTAATACCGCCGCCGATACAGAGGATAGCAAATACTACAGATAAAAATTGTCCGAGTTTTCTCATTTTCTTTCTGGTTAAGCCGTGTGCAATATAGTGCATAGGTCCGCCGGAAACTGAACCGTCAAGGTTAAATCTTCTATATTTTACGGAAAGTGTTGCTTCAATAAATTTAATTGCCATACCGAGTAATGCTCCTGTAAATATCCAGAATGCAGCACCCGGACCGCCGATTGAAATTGATATTGCAACACCTGCAATACATCCTATACCTATGGTTCCTGATAATGCGGTTGCAAGTGCGTGATATGAAGAAACTTCTCCGCTTCCGTCTCCGCCTTCCGCCGGCTGTCTCAGCACATCAATTGAATGCTTTAAACCTATAATTGAAATACCTTTGAAATAAAAAGTAAAGAATATTCCTGCAAATAATATCCAGAAAATAATTATAGGAACATCGTACCCGCAAATTTTTACTGGATAAAATACTAATGAGGCTATAAAGTTCATTATCGGGGCGACCTTCTGGTCAATAAAAGCATCAACATTGAACGCAAATGCTGATTGCAGGTTAAGTAACAGGGTTAACATTAATAATAAAAACTTTCTCATCAATAATTATCCTTATATTCCGCTAGTACAAACATCTGTTTTATTATATCAAAAACATGCTGTTTGCTCATTTTAATTTTTACAATATGAAACATTTTGTAAAAAAAAGTTAATATTTGTTAATTTTCAGGCAAAAAATTTTTTTTACGGTTTATTTAAATTCGGATTATATTAATTATGAGGTATGAAATGAAGATTAACAGTTTGAATTTAAATGTGGTACCGGCAGGATATATAAATAAAACAAAGGTATTGCCGCAATACAATCGTGAAACGGGTTGTGATACTTTTGTAAAAAATGTGAATTTTGGAGCAAATCACCTGCAAAAAGTTGATATGTGCGCAGGGCTTTTGAAAAAACATATTATGAACGAACAGGTTAATATTTCCGAAATCGAAAATATTTTTAAAAAATTTATTCCTGATATATCTGTAAAACCAATAAGTGAACTTCCCGAAAAACTATCAAAACGTTTTATTGCTTATACTTCAATTAAAGTCGGTGAACCGGATGTAATTTATCTGAATATTGAAAATAATCTTACGGATACTTCCCGGAAAATACAATTATTGGGAAGTTGTGTACATGAGTTTACACATGCCGCCCAGAATAAAGAAAATAATTTTTCAATAGAGCGATTTATAACAAAAATCACGGATGATTATCCTGACAGCCCGTCATTAAGAAATACTATTAGAAATATGCGTGAGTTTGCTGCAAATATTGAACTTTTCGGAACTTATCCCGTATTGCAGGGGATGAATAACACACAGGGCTTGCCTGTTCCGCATAAAGGGTCTGAAAATAAGCTGCTGCAAAAATTTACTTCAAATAAAATAGGAAGCTATGATAAGTACATTGATAATTTATTAATTAAGTACTTTTCAGATGCAGCAGAGAAAGATTTTAATCTTGCTGTTTTGTTAAAATACCTGCAAATGTATTTAAAACAAGAACATGAAGCATATACCAAAGAGACGGAAATTATGAAATCGGTTATGAATTTAGGTATGCAGACAACAGATTTTGACGTCAAAAATTTTGCATATACAAAGATTATTAACCGATGTGATGAGTTTAGAAAAAAATTTGCGAAATAAAAAGACCGGACAATTTGTCCGGTCTTTTTTTAAACTTCTTCTTGCGGAGTTTGTTGTTCCTGATGTTTTGCATTTTCTGCATTAAAACAGTCTCTGCATAAAACTTCTTTATCACCGCGCGGTTTAAACGGAACTTTTGTTTGTGCACCGCATCTTGCGCAAACTACATCATATAGTTTTTTACGGTTTCTCTGGCGTTTTGCTTTTCTGCATTCAGGGCAGCGTTTCGGCTTATTTGTTAACCCCTTCTCGGCAAAGAACTCTTGTTCACCTGCCGTAAATACAAACTCTTTTGAACAATCTTCGCAAATAAGCGTTTCATCTTGGTACATGGTCTTTTCTCCTAATTCCCAGGCTTAATACATTACAACTGCCCGTTCCGCTATTGTAGTACTTTTTTCGCTATTTTGCAAGTTTTTGATACAAAAGATTACAAAACTTGTAACTTTGAGAAATCCGCAAGTTTAAAATACCCGCATTTTAGTTTTGTTAAAAGTGCAATTCTGTTATTTTTAACAGCCTCGTCTTTATCCATAACAAGAACATCATCGAAGAATTTGGTTATATACGGGTTTAATGATTCCAGATATTTAATATAAGCGGTATAGTCGCTTGTATCTATATCTTTTATGGCGTTATATAAATCTTTTTCTGCTGATGTGTTAAATAATGCAGGATTGATATTTGATGCGCTGTTATCTTTTAAAATCTTTATGACACGGTTAGCGTTTTCAATAAGCATCGGATTATTTATTGTTTTAACGGCTTCAACGCGCTTTTTGTATCCGCATAAATCTTTTAGCGGGCTTGTAACTGCGCATGCTTCCAGAATGTTTTTGGGATAGTATTCTGAAAGATAAATTATTAAGCGCTGTGTTATAAACTCAATTACATCCTCATAGCACCCGTCTTTTTTTACAGGCAATAATTCCAGAGTTTTTAATGTTAAATTTTCGATATCAATGTTAAGGTTGTGTTCAAGTATAGTTTTTACAATTCCTAATGCCGCACGTCTTACGCCAAGCGGGTCTGAAGAACCGGTTGGTTTTTTGCCGCCAGCAAAGACTGCACAAATTGTATCAATTTTGTCGGCAATACCGGTAATTTGACCTTCAATCCCGGACGCTGTTTCAGAATCAGCGTTAAGCGGGAAATAATGTTCTTTTATTCCCTCTGCGACTCTGGGGTTTTCGCCGCTTACTCTTGCATAATCAGCCCCGATAAAGCCTTGAAGTTCAGTAAATTCAAATACAAGGTTCGTTGCTAAATCTGCTTTGCACAAAAGGGCTGTACGTTTTATTGTCTCAATTTCGTTTGTGCCGGCATTTATTTCTTTAGCCAGATATTCTGAAAGGTTAACAAGCCTTAAGGTCTTATCATACATAGAACCTAAACCTTTTTGGAAAGTAATTCCTTTTATGTTTTCAAGATAACTTTCAATCGGTTTTTTAGTATCTTCTTTAAAGAAGAAGACGGCATCATCAAGCCGCGCTTTGATTACGCGCAAATTTCCGGCTCTGATGTTTTCAAATTCATTTCCTACATAGTTAGTAACGGTTATGAATTTGTTAATCAGTTTGTTGTTATTATCATACAGGGCAAAATATCTCTGATGTACTTCCATTACCGTAACAGCGACTTCTTGCGGAATCGTAAGAAAATCTTTATCAAATTCACATACAACAGCAATAGGGTATTCGCAAATATATGTAACTTCTTCCAGTAAATCATCACTGTAACTTGCTTTGGCATTTAATTTGTCCGCTTCTTGTTTTATTAATGCCTGTATCTTGGCTTTTCTTTCTTCCTGATCTACATAAACGCAAGCATCTTTAAGTTTTTCTATGTATTCATCAGGAGAGTTTATCACGATATTTTGCTTAGAAAACCTGTGTCCGCGTGTAATGTTTGATGAAGTTTTGTCAATGATGGTGATTGGAATTTGTTTGTCATCAAGGATTGATACAATCCACCTTATCGGACGTGAAAATTTTTCATCGTTATTACCCCAGCGCATGAAATGAGGTCCCTGGAGTTTAAGAACGATATTTGCTGCATTATCCTGAATTAAATTTGCGGTTCTTTTCCCTTCGATTTTTATTTTGGCGTGAATATAATCATTTTCAATATATATATCAGATTCGGAAATATTATTTTTCTTTAAAAAGCCGAGTCCGGCGGGTGACAGTTTGCCGTCTTCCGTATATGCAACTTTCTTTACAGGACCTTTTACTATTTTTTCAATATCGGGTTGTTTATCAGTAAGTCCTGATACTATAACTGCAAGCCGTCTCGGGGTTGCCATTACTTTGATATCCGAATATTCAACCTTATTTTCTTCAAAAAATTTGCTAAATCCGTTTTTTAACTGCTCTATTGCAGACGGAATAAACTTATAAGGGAGTTCTTCAACTCCGATTTCCAATAAATATTTGCTCATGTCATACCTCACCGCATTATTGTAAAACAAACATGCCCTGCGGTAAAGCCGTGAAATCCGCGAATGTTATATAATGCTTTTTTTTAGTCTCTCTACGCGGCTTTCGCTTAAGAGGTTTTTGAGTTTCATAATGGCTTGTGCGTGTAATTGGGATGTTCGGGATTCAGAGATGTCTATAGCGTCACCTATTTCTTTGAGTGTCATGTTTTCGTGATAGTAAAGTACAAGTATTGTTCTTTCTCTTTCCGGCAGGCGTTTTAATGCGTCTTCCAGTTGTGCCTTTATTGTTTTGTCTTCTATTTCTTCAGAGGGATTTTTTTGATTTGTATCTTGTATGGTATCTATAATTTCTACAGCTTCGTCATTAGTTGTTTTCTTTTCGTAAATAGAGGTTACTACAGTATCTTCTCCGAGTATTTGTTCTATCTTTTCCTTCTCGCAGCCTAAAAATTCCGCAAGTTCTCCTGTTGTTGCATTTCTTCCGAATTTTCTTTTTAATTCTTCCTGTGCATCTTTTACGCTCTTAATCTTTTTTCTTACACTACGCGGTAAGAAATCCTGTGAACGAATTTTGTCAATAATATTTCCCCGGATTCTTACAAGTGCATAGGTTTCAAATCTGGCGCCAAATTTGGGACTGTATTTCTCTATTGCATCAATCAAGCCTTCTACACCGAAGCTCGAGATATCCTCAAATGAAAAAGTCGGAGGAAGAGCCACCTTAACACGGCTTGCAACATATCGTGTAAGGTAAATATATTGTAATATAAGTGCATCCCTCAATCGTTTGTTACTTTTGTCCTGAAAATAGGCATTCCACAATTCTGCCAATTCTTCATTGGAGATACGCTTTATTTTATTGTATGAACTAAAGTCGAATTCCTCTTCCATCCCTCTGTCCCGGTACT
This sequence comes from uncultured bacterium, assembly GCA_949288685.1. GTDB lineage: Bacteria > Cyanobacteriota > Vampirovibrionia > Gastranaerophilales > Gastranaerophilaceae > CALUTH01. Next base: position 25 of record CASELB010000061.1, on the reverse strand, counting down.
TTAGTTTCATTCTATAATATTGCGT
>CASELB010000060.1 GCA_949288685.1 uncultured bacterium | reverse complement strand
GTAGTATTGTATTAGTATTGGCGCTGGCTTTATATCTGCCGTTGTTCCAATCTTACTTATCATAAAGGAGAAATTAATGGCTGATGAGAAAATAGAAAATTTGACTTCAGGAGTATGGTCAGAGCGGGTACTTATTGTAACCAATGATTATGAAATTAAAGGTGACGTATTTATGCCGAAAGTTGGTAAACGAAACCGCCTTATTTCTGATATTCTCAACAGTACAAAGAGTTTTATTGCCGTAAAAAATTGTACTCTTGAGCACAGATTGCTCAGAGACAGAGATATTGAAAAATATGAATTTTTACAATTAAATCTTAACTCCGTAATCCTTATGAGACCGATAGGGCGTGATGAGTAAGACTTATGTCATAACAGGCGCGGCATCCGGTATCGGCAAGGCTTTAACCGAATATTTTGCTAAGGACAATATTGTTTTTGCGGGTGTAAGACGACAGGGTGTTTTTGACGAAATAAAAAGTATTTCAGAAAATGTAATCCCGTTCTATATTGATTTGTGTAATGATGAATCAATTAAAAATGCTGCGGAATTTATAAAGAGCAAGACAGATAAGGTTGATACGCTTGTTAATGCGGCAGGATGTGTTGTTGCCGGAGCAATTGAAAAAATCCGGGTACAAGAGTTAAGAAGACAGTTTGATACAAATGTTTTCGGGCATATAGAATTTACGCAGAAACTTCTTGATATTCTGGAAGGCGGCAGAATTATTAACATCAGTTCTATGGCAAGTTACGGGATATTTCCGTTTATATCTCCTTATTGCGCATCTAAACGGGCTATGGATATATTATTTAATTCGCTGTTAATGGAAACGAAGCGTGATATTAAGGTTATTTCTGTTAAGCCCGGGGTTATTGCAACTCCTTTGTGGAATAAGTCTATTGAACAGAATAGAAATTCTATCAAAGATTGCAGCGGGTATGAGGCGGAAATGGCTTATATGATTAAGAACGCTGATAAAAACGGACAAAAAGGGGCGCCTGTTGAAAGAGTTGTGAGTGTAGTTGCTTATGCAGACCGCGTTAAACATCCTAAACTGACTTATACTGTCGGTAAAGATGCTTTTGCTGCAAGGCTTGTCTCTAAGCTGCCCGCGGGTATAATAAATAAAATTATTAAATCTAAAGTTAAAAAAATATCATCGGGAGGTGAATAGTAATGTCTGCAATTCTTTCGCCGTCAATATTATCTGCAAATTTTGCTAATCTAGAACGGGATATACGTCTTGTTGAAGAAGCCGGTGCTGATTGGCTTCATATTGATGTTATGGATGGGCATTTTGTGCCGAATATTACTATCGGTGTTCCTGTGGTCAAATCCATACGTAAGATTACAAATCTGGTTTTGGATGTTCATTTGATGATAGAAAATCCTGAAAAGTTTATTAATCCTTTTGTACAGGCGGGTGCGGATTTAATAACTTTTCATTATGAGGCTGCCGAAAAACCGGAAGAAGTTATTTCTTTAATACACAGAGCGGGTATTAAAGCCGGAATATCAATTAAACCTGCTACAGAGCCGGAAAGTATTTACCCGTATTTAAATGATGTTGATTTAGTTCTTGTAATGACTGTAGAACCGGGGTTTGGCGGGCAAAGTTTTATTCATGAGTGTGCTTCAAAAATTCCTCTGATTAAGGAAAATGCGCCGGATGGGTTAATTATACAGGTTGATGGCGGGATTAATAATGTAACTTCAAAAATCTGTACATCTCTTGGTGCCAATTCACTTGTTGCGGGAAGTTATATTTTCAATGCAGAGGATATAAAAGCAGCCTGTAAGTCTCTGTTACATTAGAGCCAGTCAATAAGCGCTTTTGAGTCTCCAAAATCAATATCAAATCCTGCATTCTTGGCGTTACTCATTATTACTTCGCGGCTGATATTGTATGCCTTAGGTTCAACCGGAATTTTGCTTGCTGCCCACATTTCAGGCGAGATTGTATTAGAAACGGGGTCATATACTTCGCTGTAATTTAATCCGTCGTTAACGCAAGCAGGCATTTTGTTATGTGTTTTTCCGTCTTTGTCTGTTATATAAAACAAAAGTCCGTGCGTACGGCAGATTATTGCACGATTGTTGTATATTGAACAGCGGTTATTTATTAAGAAAGGACATTCATAAAGATATTTTTCTTTATTCTCCGGATTGCGTTCTGCTTTTATTTTGTCGGTTTTTTCGATGATTTTTGTTTGTACTTCTGCGGGCAGTGTTTTAAATCCTGCAATCATGTACATCAGTTCGAGTTCGGAAACGGGATATTCTCCGACCTGACAGCAGCCGGCACAGCCCTCTTTGCAATGAATATACGGTTTTTGAATATCAAAAAATTTCTTTAAGTATGTGTTTTCAATCAGATTTATATATTCAATGTATGATTTTAAATTCTCAAGCGTTATCATAAACCCAATCTAACACATCGTAATAAGAAATTCTATATATCAGCCATTTAAACTGTCAAATTTTTTTTGTTCCTTCTTCATTATACTCTTTTTAAGCCCCAGCCAACAGAGTGTAGAAGCGGTGCCGCATACAGCGGCTCCGATGGCTGACCATTTTCCTATTGTTTTTACCGGTGCTTTTCCGAGTCCTTTATTTAAATCGTGAGCTCCGTTAACAATTGCTGTTTGCATATTTTTAAGCGGTTCTGTAATCCAGCTTAAATCCGCACCCATATCTTTTATTGCCTTTATTATTTCTTTAGAGTTTTTAATTTGCGGATAACCTTTTAATTCTTCTGCCAGACAGTTACATACTTTGCCCCATGCCTTGCGCTGTTCGGGAGTAAAGTTTTGGATATTTATAACTGACTGGGAAATCCCTTCCGCAATGTGTCCTGTTATATCGCCGATTATTTTGCTGGTCTTTTTATTCAGTCCTAAAATTTTAAGTACAGTTTGCCCTACAGGCGATTGAACAGTTTGTTTTACCCCTCCGCTTACATAACTTCTAAAGTTCCTTTTGACTGATAATGAGTTAATAAACGGGTCTATAACCTCATCAATAACGGAAGTTGCTGCTGCGTCATTTTTAAATGTTTCATGTAATCTTTCTGAGAGAGTACCGCTGATTTTAATCAAATCTTCGGCAACTCCGGGGGTGTTTATATTATTTATAGCAAATACAAGTTCTTTTATTGCATAGGAGTTTTTAATTCCGGCTTTAAAACCCTGTGCCGAGTCAGTAATAATTTTGCTGTAATTTTGCCCTGCAATTGAAGAGATAAGTTCGCCGGGAAGTTTACACAGACCGACAAGTCCGCCCAGAATAGCACCGCCAACCATGCCGGAGGTGCCTGCTATAACTCCTGCTGCCTGTGCCGCTCTGTCAGGTGTTTTGGATATATAAATTTTAGTTTTTTCTTCTTTTGGTTTATTTACTGTCTTTTCAGATGATTGAAAACTATTTTTATTATTAATACCTAATTCCATATCAACAACTCCATATATTTAATAAAGTATTTAGTGTTTAAAAAATTGCCTGTTAAAGAAAAAACTTTTTACAAAAATATACAAAGGCTTATCAAACATAGTTTGATTACAAATCAAAATATTTATGTAATAATAATATGTATGAAAATTAAAGAGTATTTTGATAAATTCTTAAAACTCGACAGAAAACACCAGGGGTATATAATAGGTTTTGCAATTGCTGCGGGGATATTGTTGTGGGCATTTATTTCCGCCGGAATTATGACTGCGGATTTTAACAGGAGTAAATTGAACAACGCTTCTGACAGGCAAGAAGTTAAAACCCGCGGGATAATTATTACGGAAACCAAGGACAATAAAAAATACTGGGAAATTTACGGCGAAACAGGAAATTACAATAATGCCGATAAAAAAGCGGAGCTGGATAATATAATCGGAAATTTTTATAAAGAAAATAAAGTGTCTATGAGTTTCTCAGCGGTACATGGCACCTATGATGAGGTTGATAAAACAATAACTTTAAGAGATAAAGTATTTATTGTAATTGAAGACGGAACATCACTTAAGAGTGACGAACTTATCTGGCAGGGAAATGACAAAGATATTCTTGCTAACGGAAACGTAATTATTGAACGTAACGGAGAAATGACTGCTACTGCTGAACATGCGGTTATTTCACCGGACTTTGATAAATTTAAGATAAAAGGTAAGTCTCAAACAAAGGTTTACAACAAGTAAGGAGAAGTAATGAAAAGATTAGTTCTTTTATTAATACTTATAATGACGGGTGTGGGTGTAATTGCTGCGGATCTGGTAATTGACTCTAAAACCCAGACATATAACGAAAAAGAAAATAAGATTAAATTTGAAGGGAATGTAAACGTTCAGGTTGATGATGTTAAAGTTGTCGGTGAGCAGGCAGATGTTACGGTTTTGCCTAACAGAAAACCTGATATTGTTACTTTTTATGACAAGCCGTACGCTTATGAGGTTAAAGCTAATAAAAAACGTGAGGTAAAGGCTAATATACTTAAATTGTCTCTTATTAATAAAACAATCAAAGCGCAAGGCGACAGCCAGACGATAGTAACTGACGGAAAAATTCCTATTGCTGTTATTAATGCTGATGAACAGGAGTATGACACTAAAAATAATATAATGGTTGCAACGGGTTCTGTAACTATTAAATACAAAGATATTGAAACCTTTTCCGATAAAGCTGTTCTCGTAACAAATAAACAGGGCGATTTACAAAAAATAGACCTTGTAGGGCGTGCAATTTTAAAAGAAAAACAAAATACTTCTTATGCAGACCATTTTATATATTCCGCGACCACAGAAGAATTGACGGCTCAAGGGCATACAAAGTCGGTTTCCATTTCCGATAAGGGCACAACAATGACGCTTAATGCGGATTACCAGCATTATGACCGCCGTAAAAATACATTTATGGGCAGCGGGAATGTTGTAATTTATTATCAGGATTATATAGCAAGAGGTCCGAAAGTTGTATTTTATCCGGATTCCAAGACCGGAAAACCAAACGAAATGATACTTGTAGGGCGCTCTATGATTACGCAGGGTGAAAGGGATATTCATGCTGACAGTATAAAACTTACAATGGAGCCAAAGAATTTTGAGGCTGTAGGTAATGTAAGAACGGTTATAAGAAATGTTAATTCATTGGATGACAGTAAATAGTTCGGAGTGTAAAAATGTCTGAAAAAATTGATTTAGCTGTAAAACTTTTTCATGAAAAAAAATATAAAGAATGTATAGACGCTTTTAGTTCGGTACTGGAAACGGAACCCGATAATGCGGATGTTTATAACAATATGGCTGTTGCATACTACAATCTCGGTGATGTTGATAAGGCGGAAAAATTTTTTATAAAGTCGATTGAACTTGACCCGCAGCTTGTTCAGCCTTATATCAGCCTTTCCGATTTGTATTATAAAAAAGGGGATTTAGCGCATGCAATAGGTACGTTAGAGCGCGGAAGCTACGAGAATGAAGATAATATGCTGCTTGCACACCTCCTTGCACGGGTTTATATTGAAGATCAGCGCTGGGATATGGCAATTGATGAATTGGAAAAAGTACTTGCGGTGCAGCCCGAAAACTACGATGCTTATTATGATATGGGCAGAGTATATTTTGAAATGGGTGATTATGAAAGCGCTATTGCCAACTTTGAAAATGTTATAGAATATAAAGAAAATAATGAGTTTTTGTATTATTACCTTGCTCAGGCGTATGAAGGTAATAATGAAATTGATAAAGCAATTTCAAATTATTTAAAAGCAATTGCAGTTAACGACAAATTTCATCAGGCGTACAAAAAGGTCGGGATAATGTTTCTTACAAGAAATGATTTTGAAGACGCAATTGAGTATTTTAATGATTATATTAATTTTGATATTCCTCAGGAAGAAAAAGATAATGTGTCTAAACTCATTGAACGGATAAAGGCAAAATTGTAACGGAGAATAAATGAATTATAAGTACTGGATAGGACTATCATCAATAGAAGAAATCAATTCAGCGTTTATTCTCAAATTGTATGAGTATTTTGGAGATATTGAGAAGGTATTTAATGCTTCAAGAGCGGAATTAAGCGGCATTGAAGGCTTAAGTGTAAAAAAGTCGGAAAACTTCCTTAAAAAGCGTGATGAAATTAATCTTGATATAGTCTATGACAGAGTTGTTTCAGACGGAATAAAATTTTATACGTATGAAGATAAAAAATACCCAGTTATGTTGAAAGAAATTTCAGACCCTCCGGCGGTATTGTATTATAAAGGAGATATGGAAGATTGTAACCTGGATCGTGTTGTCGGTTTTGTCGGTTCCCGCCACTGTACAAGAAACGGTTGTGACTCGGTAAAAAAGATTATAAGCGGGCTTAGCGGAACGGATGTGTGTATAGTTTCCGGACTTGCGGCAGGGATTGATTCTGCTGCACACACTGCGGCACTTGATAACGGGATTAAGACAATCGGGGTTATTGCTAGCGGTTTTAATTTTATTTATCCGACATCAAACAAAAAACTTTATGAGCGTATTGAAAATGGCGGCGGTGCTGTTGTTACGGAATATTACCCGACATTTGAACCTCTAAAATTCAGGTTTCCGCAAAGAAACCGTATAGTATCAGGGCTTGCAAAAGGGGTTGTTGTTGCTGAGGCAGCATTGCGGAGCGGGGCACTTATTACTGCAAATCTTACTCTTGAACAGGGAAGAGAACTAATGTGTATCCCGGGGCTTATTACCAATCCTAATACTGACGGTATTTATAAGTTGATTAAGGATGGTGCATCAATTGTTACCTGTGCAGAAGATATTTTGAACACACTTAATTGGGAAATTAAATTATCTGAACCATCACAAGCGGATTTAGATAATTTAGAGATTGACGAGAGAAAAATTCTATATACAATTAATATAGAGCCTAAAACATTTGACGTAATAGAGGCAGAAACCAAAATACCCACGGAGAGGCTGCTGGAACTTCTTACAGTAATGGAACTTAAAGGACTGCTGACCCAAACAGCGGATAACAGGTATAAAAAGGAATGACCCAGGCAAAACAGAAAAAGCAAGAGCGCGCATTGGTGATAGTAGAGTCACCTGCAAAATCGAAAACTATTAAGAAAATTCTTGGAAGTAATTATCAGATTGAAGCAAGTTACGGACATATCAGGAATTTGCCTGATAATGTGCTGGGTTTTGATGCCGCAAAGGGTTTTGAACCGACATACGTGATTATTCCCGAAAAGAAAAAAGTTGTTTCTAAACTCAATGAACTTGCCCCTAAATTTGATAAGATTTACCTTGCATCCGACCCTGACCGTGAAGGAGAAGCGATTGCCTGGCATGTAAGACAGGTTTTGAAAGTTGACGATAATAAAGTTTTCAGAATAGAATTTAATGAAATTACTCCCAAGGCGGTTAAACATGCAATCGAAAATTACCGCCAGATTGATATGGATAAAGTTAAAGCCCAGCAAACAAGACAAATACTTGATAAACTTGTAGGATATAAACTTTCTCCCGTATTATGGAAACAGTTAGGAAACTACCATTTATCAGCCGGAAGAGTACAGTCTGTTGCCTTAAGAATGATTTGTGAGCGTGAGGAAGAAATAGAAAATTTTGTTCCGCAAGAGTACTGGTCAATTCATGCCAATCTTGAAAAAGAAGGAAAAATATTCGAGGCAGAGCTTACCAAACATAAAGGTAAAAAGATTGAAATAAAAAATGGTGAAGATGCTGAAAAAATTAAATCAGAACTTCTTAAGCCGGATGTAAAATATATTGTTGATAAGGTTACGGACAGACAATCACAGCGTAAACCGACAGCACCTTTTATTACATCTACGCTGCAGCGTGAAGCCAGTTCAAAACTCGGGTTTGGCGTATCAAAGACCATGCAGGTAGCTCAAAAACTCTATGAAGGTATAGAACTCGGAGAAGGCGCGGTAGGGCTTATAACCTATATGAGAACGGACTCTACAAGAATTTCAGATGATGCGAGAGATGCGGCAAAAGAGTTTATACTTAAAAATTACGGTGAAAAATATTACCCTGAAAAACCCAATATTTATCAAAAAGGTAAACAAAATGTTCAGGACGCTCACGAAGCAATCAGACCGTCTTATCCCGAAAGAACACCGGAAAGTATTAAACAGTATCTTACCAGTGACCAGTATCGATTATACAGGCTTATTTGGAATAAATTTATGTCTTCCCAGATGGCACCGGCAAGTATTGCAAACCGGACTGTCGAAATTGCTGCGGGAGATTATACACTTAAGACCGGTACAAGCAAAGTTTTGTTTGACGGGTTCTTAAAACTGTATAGCGATACTTCGGAGGACGAAGAAAAAGAAGTTAAAATTCCTGATTTAAATAAGGACGATACGCTTATTTGTAAAGAAATTATACCCAAGCAGCATTTTACCCAGCCGCCTCCGCGTTATAACGAAGCGTCACTGGTAAAAGCTCTTGAAGAATACGGAATTGGTCGTCCGTCAACTTATGCAACAATTATTACCGTTATTCAAACCCGTAAATATGTGGAGAAAATAGATAAAGCACTGAAACCTACAATACTGGGACGTACCGTTTCAAAACAGTTATGTTCACAGTTTGCGGATATTATGGATTACAAGTTTACTGCCGGCATGGAAGAAAAACTTGATAAGATTGCAGAGCAGAAACTTGTTTGGAATAAGGTTTTAAGTGATTTTTATGACCCGTTTATGAAAGAAGTAAACGCGGTTATGAAAACCGCACAAAAAATCCAAATAGAAAGTGATGTTGTTTGTCCGAATTGCGGACGTAAAATGCTTGTAAGGACAAGCAGGTTTGGAACACAGTTTCTCGGTTGTTCAGGATATCCGGAATGTAAAACCATACTCTCACTCGGAGAAGGGGGGGAAGTTAAACAGCCGGGTGAAGAGACAAAAGTTGAAGAAAAATGCGAAAAATGCGGCGGTGAAATGGTTTTAAAAACAGGACCGTATGGTAAGTATGTGGAATGTGTTGAATGTAAAAACAGAAAAAAATATATTGTTTCAACCGGCGTAAAATGTCCGAAATGCGGTGAGGGCGATATAATAGAAAAGAAATCAAAATACGGCAAAGTGTTTTACGGTTGTAACCGTTACCCTGATTGTGATTTTGCACTCTGGGATGCGCCAACCGGTGATAAATGCCCGAAATGCGGCGAACTTCTGGTTAAAAAGACCGGTAAAAACGGTGATAAAATAGTCTGCTCAAACCGTAAATGTGATTATAAACTTGAAGTTGTATCAAATGATAATCCTGATAAATCAAGTGAAGTATAATTTTCTATACACCGCTTAGCATAAGTTCTGTATTTCTTTTGTCAAAAATCGGTTTTAAATATTGACCGGTGTAGGATTTTTTACATTGCGCAACTTCTTCCGGTGTTCCGCAGGCAACTACTTCTCCGCCTCCGTCGCCGCCTTCCGGTCCGAGGTCAATTATATAATCCGCAATTTTAATTAAATCAAGGTTATGTTCGATTATTAAAATAGTATTTCCGTTATCTGCAAGACGTTGGAGAATTTTTATTAATTTGTCCAAATCGTACCAGTGTAATCCGACTGACGGTTCATCCAGCAGATACAGTGTTTTGCCAGTGGCACGTTTGTTTAGTTCCGCTGCAAGTTTTATACGCTGCGCTTCTCCGCCTGAGAGGGTTGTAGCGCTCTGCCCGAGTTTTATATAATCAAGACCCACATCATTAAGCGTTTCCAGTTTGTTTTTTATTTGCGGCACATTTTCAAAAAATTCCAACGCTTCTTTTACACTCATCTCCAGAACATCGGAAATAGTTTTTCCTTTGTATTTTACTTCAAGAGTTTCGCGATTATAGCGTTTTCCTTTGCAGACATCGCATTTTACATAAACATCGGAAAGAAAATTCATTTCGATTTTTAAAACTCCGTCGCCGCTGCACGCTTCGCACCTGCCGCCTTTTACGTTAAAACTAAATCTTCCCGGCTTATAACCTCTCATTTTTGCTTCGTTTGTACGTGCAAATAATTCTCTTATCGGAGTAAATACATCCGTGTAAGTTGCAGGGTTTGAACGCGGGGTTCTGCCGATAGGTGATTGATCAATGTCAATAACTTTATCCAGATGTTCAAATCCTAAGATTTCATCGACCCCCTGCGGTTTTGGACGATTTTTACGTAGTTTGTGTGCTGCGTATTCAAAAATTAAACTTTGCATTAAAGTAGATTTGCCGGAGCCTGATACGCCTGTTAATACTACGATTTTCCCTAACGGGATATCAATATCAATATTTTTAAGATTATTTAAATGTGCGTTTCTTACCTGTAAATAATTGCCGTTGCCTTCCCGTGTTTTGTCTGGAATAGGTATATTGTATTTGCCTGAAAGGTATTTGCCTGTAATGGATTTTTCATTTGAAACGATATCTTCCACCGAACCGCACGCAATTACATTCCCGCCGTTAATACCGGCTTTAGGTCCTATGTCTACAATATAATCCGCATTCCTTATAGTGTCTTCATCGTGTTCTACTACGATTAAGGAATTGCCAAGGTTACGCAGTTTAATCAGTGTTTTGATAAGCCTGTCATTGTCTCTTTGATGTAAACCTATTGAAGGTTCATCAAGTACGTATAAAACGCCGGCAAGTCCGCTTCCTATTTGTGTGGCAAGTCTTATACGCTGCGCTTCGCCACCGGAGAGAGTTCCTGCCATACGTGCAAGGTTAAGATAATTCAGACCCACATCTTTTAAAAATTTTAACCGGTTTCTTATTTCATCAAGAATTTGTTTTGCAATCTTCATCTGGAAGTCAGTCAGTTCCAAATAAAGTGAAGAAATAAATTCAAATGCTTCATCAATAGACATCAGACAGAATTCGTGGATGTTTTTGCCGTGGATTTTAACGGCAAGCGGGAAAGGTTTAAGCCGTGCGCCGCCGCAGGCAGGGCATGGTACCATAATCATATATTTCTCGATTTCGCTGCGCCAGTAATCTCCGTCTGTTTCGTGATACCGTTTCATTAAATACGGGATAACGCCCGGGTATTTTGCCATTCTGGTTCTGTATCGTTTTGTTCCGAATTCCTTTACGCGTATCTGCATATAATCCGGTGAGCCGTAAAGAATTATATTTTGCTGGACTTCCGTTAAATCTTTAAACGGAATTTTTGTATTAATTCCGTGATGTTCTGCAACACAGTCAATAAGGTCTTTGTAATAATCATTGGAGGTTTTGCTCCACGGATAAATTGCACCGTCCTCAAGGGATTTGGTTTTGTCCGGAATAACTAAGTCCGGATCAATGCGGTAATCTACTCCGATACCTGAACACTTGTCACATGCTCCGTACGGGTTGTTAAATGAGAAAATTCGCGGGGCAAGTTCTTCAAAACTTATATTACATTTTTTGCAGGCAAGTTTTTCGCTGTATAATTTTTCTTCTCCGTCCTGAATGTCTATAGCGGTTATGCCGTCTGCTTTTTCAAGGGCGATTTGAACGGAATCTGTTATTCTTGAACGTGCGCTTTCTTTTACTACAACGCGGTCGATAACAACCGAAATTGTATGTTTTTTTGTTTTTGCGAGAGTAATCTCGTCTTCTTCAAGATTATAAATTTCATCATCAACTTTTACCCTTACAAAACCTTCCTGTCTTAATTCTTCAAATAATGATTGAAATTCACCCTTTTTGCCGTTTACAATCGGCGCCAGAATTTGAATTTTTGTTCCTTCCGGAAGTGTAAGAATACTGTTTACGATTTCATCTATAGTTTGCGGCTTAATTTCTTCTCCGCAAACAGGACAGTACGGTGTACCAACGCGGGCGTATAAGAGTCTTAAATAATCATAGATTTCTGTAACAGTTCCTACTGTTGAACGCGGGTTATTACTGGTAGACTTCTGGTCTATTGAAATAGCCGGTGTTAATCCGTCGATATAATCGACATCCGGTTTATCCATCTGACCCAAAAACTGTCTTGCGTATGTTGATAAACTCTCAACATATCTTCTTTGACCTTCTGCAAATATTGTATCAAAAGCAAGTGAGCTTTTTCCTGAACCTGAAACTCCTGTCATAACGACCAGTTCGTTTTTAGGAATTTCAAGAGATACATTTTTTAAATTATGTTCCCGTGCACCCTTTATTATTATTTTGTCCATCATACTGATATAGTACCCCATAAAAAATTATAGGGCAAATAATCACGGGGGTAAATTCGCGGTAAATTGCAAGATTCTATAAACGGGATAAATCTAACCGTATTGTTTAATAATAGCATCATTTACAAGATGCGAAACAGATACATTTTCTTGTTCTGCGAGCTTTATTAATTTTAAATGAGTAGATTTTTTTGTTCTTACGTTTAAAACCCCGGAACAATCTTCTGCGGTAAAAGCAATTGTAGAGGTAGGTTCCGGAATGGGTAAACCGTCTTCTTTTAAACCTTCAAAGTGAAATTCCAGTGCTTCCAGAAAATTTTTTCTGGCTTCATCAGCAGTTGCACCGGTTGCAATACAACCGTCGACATCCGGACAATATGCACTATAATTATTTTTTTGTTTTTCAATAATAATAAGATAATTATTTAACATTATTACACCTCCTTAAGTTGGGCTTGTTTCAGGATACTGTTTAATGTGCCTTTGTCAATATCATCTGATGGTTTTCCTGCTATGGTGACGCGTCCTGTTTTTGTATTGTGTTTATACTGTCTGTGGCTGCCGCGTTGTGCAACTTGAAACCAACCATCTGTCTCTATTAATTTGATAATTTCTTTAACTTTCATACTGTAATTATATAACATTACAACATATTTGTCAATGTATTCCATTACAAACTGCGATGTAGTTATTAATAATTAAACTTTCCCATAACGACACGTTTATTTGCGCCTGTACATTCTGGCAGATTGTTTGGAATGCCGTAATATGCACAATAGCCTAAAAGTGCAAAAGCCATTGCCTCTTTAAAGTTATTTGATATCCCAAAATCTTCATGGGTGTTGAGTTCTATATTTTGCGGTAAATAACTTCTTAAAAACTTCATGATTGCCGGATTATAGGCTCCTCCTCCGCCTACAATTACCCTTTGGGGGATAAATTGCGGAAATACAAAACGTTCGTACGCCTGTACAATACTTTTTGCGGTAAGAGCGGTAAGGGTTGCTATTATATCTGCGTCTTCATTCGGGGCAAGTTTTAAGATATTTTCTATATAGTTCTCGTTAAAATATTCTCTGCCTGTGGTTTTAGGCGGCGGTGTGAAGTAATATTCATCTTGAAGTAAACAATCAAGCCAGCTTTCTGAAACCTGTCCGGAGAGTGCTATTTCCCCGTCTTTATCATAAGGCTTGTCAAAAAGTTTGCGGACACAGTAATCTATCATTAAGTTTCCGCAGCCTGTATCAAACCCGTAAGTCGGTGCGCTGTCCGAGACAACCGTTACATTGGAAATTCCGCCGATATTTTGTACAAGAGCGTTTTTAAACCATTTTTCATCAGCGAAACAAACCAGCGGTGCGCCCTGACCACCTGCCGCAATATCACGTGTCCGGAAGTCAGAGATTGTTAAACACCCCGTACGCTCTGCAATTACTGAACTTTCTCCGATTTGCAGAGTGCTTTTTTCTGATAAATTATCTGTTTTTCTGTCGTAGGGATAATGATATACGGTTTGTCCGTGACTTGCAATTAAATCCGGTTTTCCAAACTCTTCAATTAAAATATTTGCTGCATTCGCAAAACATTCTCCGACCAGAAAATTAAGTCTGCATAAATCTTTTATGCTTATATCGTTTTTAAACCCCTGAAAAATCATTGAGCGAATATGGGGCGGGTACTCATAATTAATTCCGCGAATTAAAGTACAGGACATATCAGGATTAACTTCGCATAAACCTGCATCAATACTGTCACACGAAGTTCCGGACATTAGTCCTATTACTTTTAGCGTTCGCTTTTCTCCCATCCGCTTTCCTTTTTTTATTTTATTTGATTTGTGATTATTTCTGGTAAATTGTTGTTGACAGGATTTCTAAATCCTCAAAATCTCTCTTTAATTCCTCTGCTTTTGTCTCTCCAAAATTATGACTTCACCATCACTCCTTCCTTTGAATTAATCACATGTTACTTCTTTAAAAAAAGAATTACAAGTAACAAAATTATGCCAAAATTTTTACAATTGACCATGCCCCCGATGTCTTTTGAAACCTGAACTTGTTTACAAAATTTACAATTCAATTTTTGGATAATTTTTGGATTTTTTTTGTGTCAAGTCCTTGATTTTTTTTCATTATTGTTCATGGAAAAAGCAGAAGCAAGTATGTCGTGTTAAACATCCTCCAAGACTGTTTAAGCACTTCTTACGGAACCTGAGTTCAGGATGATAGTACGCTCTTCCTGTCATTCCGAACTTGCGGATTTTCGGTAGGGTGGAGCAAAGCGGAACCCGTAAGGAGTCGGGAAATGTTGAATTTTCCGACTCCCCGAATAATCCAAGACAGTTTCGGAATCTGTTGCAAGGCTTGCTTTAGGTCCTGAAACAAGTTCAGGACGACATGTTTGAGTTTGTCATTCCGAAACCGTTTCAGCATCTCTTGCAAGGCTTGGGGGAGACTCTGAAATGAATTCAGAGTGTCATATTTTTTTTTAGGGTGCAATTTATTGCACCCTACATTGCTTTCAGTATGACATGTTTGTTTTTGTCATGTTAAACTTGCTTTAGAATTAAAAAAGCAGGTTTTATACAAAACCTGCTTTTTTTTGTTATCCTACATTTCTTTTCTGATTTTTTCTTTTGTTTTATCGATGTTTTTAATTCTTTTCTCGATTTTCTTAACCTGTTTTTTAAGTTGTTTTCTTTCTTCTTTTATAACTTTGTATTGGGAATCAACTTCTGTATAACGGGTTTTTGTGTTCATTAATTCTGTTCTTATATCAACCTGAGCATTATCTAATTGCAAAATAGCGTTTTGCATATTAGGGTTTCCTGTTTGGGTTGTTTCAACTGAACCGCTTTGAGTAGAGGTTGAAGCTGTTGATGTAGATGAAGCGTTGTATCCTGTATCATTAAAATCAAGCGGTGTAAATGCATTACCGTCTGCAAGCACTGCGCCTGCACAAATAAATACAGATGCTATAACTGCGATTGTCTTTTTCATAATATCTCTCCTGTTCTTCTGTAGCAATATAATAACTTAAATTTTTAATTTTGACACCATATTAATGAAGGATTTTGAGAATTTTACCGGCAAAAATCAAATCTTCTATGCAATCTACTTCTAATAAAGCAGGTTTACTCATCTCCAGAAAACCTACAGGCGGTGTAATACGGCAGTTGCTTGATAAAATATTTTTCCTTGAAGAAATATAAAATGCGCCGTTTTCTACAAAATATCCGCTCCAATCTTGTCTTCTTGGGCGGTTTTGCGGGTCGTAGTTTAATGCTGTTCCGTCCGGAGACCATAAAAACTGGTGGTTTCTTACTACAGAAATTACCGAACCGTAATGCCCTTTAATAAACATTTCTAATCCGTTGTTAATATCCTGCGGATTAATAAGCGGTGAAGTAGCCTGAATAAACACTGCATTATCAAACTCATATTTTTGTGCAAATTCAATCAGAGCGCTTTCGGAAGTCGCTGTATCCGAGGCGCTTTGAGCGGAGCGGTTTATAACTTCAACTTTTTTGAAATTAAAACTTTCGACCGTGCTTTTAATCTCATCAGAGTCTGTAGAAACATAGATTTTTTCAAGTATTGAAGCCTGTGCAGCATTTAGTGCCCAGTATACCAGCGGTTTACCGGCGCATTCTGCCAGGTTTTTGCTTTTAATCCCTTTACTGCCGGCTCTTAACGGTATAAATCCTGCGTTAAACATCAACATATCCTATGTAAGTTAAATTTCTGTAATATCCTTTATAGTCGAGTCCGTAACCGACAAGAAACTTATCATCAATCTCAAATCCGTATATATCAGGCTGAATGTCGGTTTCACGTTTGCATTTTTTATCCATAAGAGAACAGAATACAAGATTTTTAACTTTAAAATTCATATTAATGAAATCGACGAGAAATTTTGCGGTTCTTCCGGTGTCAATGATATCTTCTACAATAACAGCGTTTTTGTTGTTCAGGTCAGGGAGCGAAATATCTACCGCTTTAACTTTGCCGGAGCTTGTAAAATCATGCCCGTAGCTCGCAAGCCGTATAAATTCAGTCCTGACAGGCATTTTAAGATGTTTAATTAAATCAACCGTAAACATTATTGAACCTTTGAGAACGCAGATTATATAAACTTCTTCATCTCCAAATTGTGTATTTAATTCTTCCGCAATTTCTTTAACACGGTTTTGAATTTCAGACTCGCTGCGTAAAATTTTTAATTCTTTGCCGTCTATTAGCATACTTTCTCCCTCTAAACTATTTTTATTATAGCATATATGCTGCAATCAGTTCCTCTAAACTTTCAAAAAAAAGCCCCGTTTTGCGGGGCTGTAACTTTTTATAGGAAAGGGAATTAGGGAATAAATTTATCTTAATATCTTGTGTTTATTTTGTTTGCTTATCTCTTACATATATATAAAGTATATAAATATATGCAAATTTCACAAACGGATTATTTTGTTACAAAACTTAATAATTTGAAAGCCAGGGAAATTACCTGTCATCCTGAAAACATTGCAGGCATCTCTGCAGGGTTGTTATAGACCCTGCAACCTCTTGCTTGCCCGCGATAAACAGCATTACGTGTTGAAAACTCAATGTTCCCAACACCCCGAATAATCCAAGACCGTTTTATCATCTCTTATAAATCACAATATTTTTCCTGTCCATCCGGACAAGGAATGTGACGCCTCCGGCGGGTCCTCCGGACGGGGTCTCTTTTGGCGGCAAAAGAAACGTAAAACCGGTACTCTGAGCTGCGTTCACTCATCAATTGTAAAGTTCAACCCGAAGCGGGCAAATTCGGTACTGCGTACCTCAAACACTGCCCGCTTTGTAGTTGTTTCACTAACATTGATGGTTCACTC
>CASELB010000059.1 GCA_949288685.1 uncultured bacterium | reverse complement strand
TTTCCGACAAACGCAGAACTGTCAAAATCGAGTGATGTTGTATACGTACATGAGTATACCAGAGAGGACGGAACCGTAGTAAAAGCACATTACCGCTCAAAAGCGGGACATAGAAATCCTGACAAACCTGTAATGAAACCGTTAAAAGAGTATAAAACGGCATTGGAGAAAGAGATAGATGAATATATGACAAGAGATGTGCAAGCGCGCCGCGGGATTAATCAAACAGAGGATAATCAGGTGGATACAGAGCTTAAGCAAGAGCCTATTGATAGTCAGACGAAAAGAGAATTAAAAGATAAAGAAGTTTCAACAGCTCCATTATACCCGTCAAACGGAAGATTAACCGGAGAGGTAGAAATATCGCACGAAATACCCGCGGTTAATATACAACCATATACAAAGCCATCAATCCAAGCAAAACCGATTGAAAAACCCTATACCGGCAGGGAGATGAATATGAGTAGTGTACATCTGTCGGATAAGAAATATTTGGGAGAGCTGGATGATTTTAGCAGGGAATATAGTAAGCAAAATGGATATGAAAACATAATCAAAAAGGACGCAATATACAAATTGCTAACATCTGACAGGTTCTTTGAATTACAAAAGAATTTGACAGAGCATCCAAAAATGGTTCAAGCTGCACATAATTTGTTGCCGGATGCTGTGGATACATATATGGGAAATTTGACAGAAGGAAAAAATTACGAAAAAGAAAACGAGAATAATCCTAAGAGCCTATCTAAAATGGCTCAGGTAACAAAAGTTTCAAGAATACAAAATAAAGAAATAAAGGATTTTATATACAAAACGTATGAGCGAATTAGACCTGATGACGTATTAGTTGTATTAAATGATAAATCAGAGGCTGCGCAAAGATTAAAAAAATCGAAAGGTTTGCAAGATTTGATTAATTCAAACTGGGATAATATTAAAAAAGGCACTTGTAGGAATAAGATTTTAGGGATTAATTATGGTAATTATTCCGCTCCTGCAATAAAATATCTTAACCCCAAATACTATAATCTTCTTAATTTACATGCTGCTTATGGTAAATTAACTATTTTTGATCCTCATATAGATTCAAATAGAAACTTGTTAATGTATGCAATTGATTATGATGATTATGAGGAAAGTACAAACAAAGGGGATGCCCTGGATGCAATTAATGATAATGCGTATAAGTTACAGAAAAATAAGTTTGTAAAACCATATTTAAAAATAATAAAAATCAAGTATGCTCCTGAAGAATATCTATAAATGCTAATTATTGAAAATATATTAAATAGTTGTTTAAAATTACGATATATGCTATTATGTATATATCGTAATTGCTAATTGGGTGTTAAAATGAATAAAATTTTTAAACTTCCATATAACGGAATAATATTTCTCTCGCTAATATTATCTTTTACTTTTTTATTTAACTTTGGACTTGTTTTATTATTATACTTATCATCTTTGCTAGACGAGTTTTTACCTGTTGTAGTTATTATATTAGAAGTTTTTATTATTAATCCGTTATATATATATGTAATAATAGTATTTTTCTTATTAGTACTTTTTCATAATACTTTAGATAATGATTTTAAAAAAATTTTCTATTATTTAAAATATGATGCTAAATCTTTACTTATAGTTATATTATTATTATTTATTATTTCTCCAACCTCAATTATTATTTATAATATGGTGATAGAATGTGTGTATTATGTTATTTACTCTTCGCACCAATTCTCTGAGGATTTTTCTGGGATACCAACGATGTTGCTACTGTTGTACAGCCTAGCGTCTTCTCTTGCTACCCCGTTTATCATATTTTTTACAGGCTGGATGATATATGACAAGGTTGTAAAAAAGGTATTTAAAAATAGGGATATTTTTCTAAAACTACAAGAAAAAAATAAAGATATTAGAGAAAAAGTACTTTATGAATTGAGGAAACAAAATGAAACAAATAATAAACCTGTTGAATAAAACACCATTTTGGGGATGCCTTTATCTGAGTTTTGTTTATGGCATTATCTGGTTATACTCATTGTACTTTTATTTGTTATGTCTTGTTTTTTCATATTGTAGTTTTATGAGTAATTATAGTTTTTATATGCAAGATTCTACCGGCTGGTTTTTCTTTACTAATCCTGTATATCTAAATATAGCAGGAATAATTATAATACTTGTGTATTTTAGCATAACGCGAAATCAATGGATTTTAGATAGTTTTAATACATTACAGAAAAACAATAAATTAATGATAAAAATAGCCCTAATAATGTTTGTTACATCTCCGTCAGTTATACTGCTGCCATTTACAAGATTAAGTTCACTTGTGCCGTATCAATATTTGTACATCTTAATGAGCTTGTTATCTTCAACGGCGGTGTCTTTTATAGGTTTTACGCAGTTGTGGAAAATTTTAAAACGGATACAGAGTAAATAAAACTGATAATATTAGTTGACTATTATGACTTTGCGGATACGAATGCCAGAACCTTCAACAGCGCAATAGTAAAGAATGCATACAGGCAGCAGGAAGAAG
>CASELB010000058.1 GCA_949288685.1 uncultured bacterium | reverse complement strand
ACCGGTGTATTTGCTGTCAATGTTGATATCAACGGGCGACCTGCAGAAGCTAACCCGAACCGCCCAGGTGTGGATGAGTTCAAGTTTGTTCTGACTTCTCACGGATTAATGCTTCCGGTCGGCGGTAAAGTTCTCGGGGGATGCAAAGTATCAGACACTCAAACAGCTTGCACTCTTGATACCCCAAGTGTATGTTGTACCGGTCGTATAGCGGATAACGGTTGGAAAATAGATTACTAGATTTTATTTTTTAATTGGTTGAATAATATTTTACAACCCCGTATCAATATACGGGGTTTTTATTATAGTTTATAAAACTTGATTAAAGTTTGTAACTATTTTGGGCAATTTTATTTCTTTGTCAATATATCTGCGCTATTATATTGGTATAGGGGGGAAGCATGCCTGCTGTAAAACAGAAACAAAACAATGATGTATCACAATTAATGCCTCAAAATATTGAGGCTGAAGAGGCTATTTTAGGGGCAATTCTTGTTAATCCTGTTTGCCTTACAAGGGTCGTTGAAACTATTAAGCCCGAATCCTTTTATAAACCTGCACACAGGTATGTTTATGAAGCTATGCTTCAACTCTTTAACTCCAATGAACGCATTGATATTGTAACTGTATCTGATGTTCTTAACTTTAACAGCAAACTGGAACTTGTAGGTGGTCGTGCGTTTATAAATGACCTTAGTTACAAGACAATAACAACTTCTAATGTCGAATATTATGCAAAACTTGTTCAGGAAAAAGCAATGAAACGTGCGCTTATTAACGCAGGTTCAGAAATTGTAACAAGCGGTTATGATTTAACTTCAATAGAAGAATCCTTAGATTATGCGGAACGCTTAATATTTGACCTTGCCTCAAAAAAAGTGACATCTGATTTAACTCATGTTAAAGATTTAGTGCTGAAAAGCTATGAAAAAATAGAGTATCGTTACAAACATAAAGACGAATTAATCGGCGTGGATACGGGATTTTATGACCTGAATGCAATGACAAGCGGATTGCAAAAGTCTGACCTTATAATTCTGGCGGCACGTCCGTCAATGGGAAAAACCGCTTTTGCACTAAATATTGCACAAAATGTTGCCTTAAGAGCGAAAAAAGCTGTTGCAATATTTTCTTTAGAAATGTCAAAAGACCAGTTAATGCAGCGTATGTTATGTTCTGAAGCAGAACTGGATACACAGAGATTAAGAACCGGAAATATGCAGCCAAAAGACTGGGATAAACTTGCGGTTGCGATGAACGCTTTTGCCGAAGCGCCTATTTATATTGATGATACTGCGGGCTGTAACTTAACCGATTTACGCGCAAAATGCAGGCGGCTTGCGATGTCTGAAAAAGAACTCGGATTAATTGTTATTGACTATTTACAATTAATGGAAGGCTCCGGTAAAGAAGACCGTATGCAGCAAATCTCAACTATTTCCAGAGGTTTGAAAACGCTTGCAAGAGAATTGAATGTTCCGATTATCGCATTATCGCAGCTATCACGTGCTGTTGAATCAAGAACAGATAAACGTCCTATGCTGTCTGACCTTCGGGAATCCGGGGCAATAGAGCAGGACGCTGATATTGTTATGTTTATATACCGTGATGAGTATTATAAAAACAAATCAGAAGATGAAGAAGAAGTCCAAAAAGCTGCAAACAAAGGTGAGGCAGAAATTATTATAGCAAAACAAAGAAACGGTCCGGTCGGAACCGTTAAGCTCCTCTTCCAGGGCAGTAATACCAAGTTTAAAAACCCGATAAAAACTGATGCTGCACCTTTTTAAAACAGCCGGGTAATCTTGCTGTACAATTTAATTAATGTACGCTTAAAATCTTTCTTAATCGGCTTTACTGTATCTAACACTATACTCCCGCTTTCTATAAGTTTTTTACGTGTACTGCCTGTTCTGGGATATAATTCATTGTATTTTGATTTAAAAGAATCATTTGCCTGCTTTACGCAGTCAAATCTAGAATAATCAGCTTTATTCCTTCTATAATATGAAGAATATCTGTCAGGCTTTGACCACTCACGCGCCAACATACCCTGTGTAGGATGCTTGCTGCAATCATTGATATGATCCGCCACATCTTCAGCAGCACACTTATCTGCAGGTAATTTGGATTTCAAGTGGATATTTGCCCAGTATGCATTATTCTTTATATCGTAAAATCTGTCCGAACCAGCTATTTCATACATTATTTTACCTCCTGATAACTTTAACGCTGAACAAAAAAATTTTTTGTTATTTACTTAATAAAAATTAACACACAGTGAGATGTAAAGCAAATTATAAGAATAAAATTTATGTTATTATAAAATTAAGCAATGAAGAAGGATAACAATAAGAAAAAAATTCTGATAATAAAACTGGGAGCAATTGGAGATAGTATATGGGCTACTATAATTCCGTACGCAATAAAACTAACTCACCCCGACTGGCAGGTTGATTATCTGACACACGAGTCGCTTATCACACTTTTAAAAAACTGCAATTATATTGATAATTTTATCGGATGGAAATCAAACTATAAAAATAAAAACAGACAGATTTTGGAATTATCCGATAACTTTCGTAATGAACACTATGATATTATTTTTAACCTTTCAATTACTATCAGAAGTATAATACTTACGTTGCTTTCAATGCCCGGATTAATAGTCAATAAAAAAGACTTTAATAAATCACTTGTTGAAAATTTTTATTTTACAGCAAAACAGGTAATAAAAGATTTGATATTGCCGGACAGGCTGTATATTACAGCTGATAAGGATTCTGCTGCAACTGTCAAAAAGGACCTGGACAAATACCCGCGTCCGTATGTTGTATTTGCCCCGGGCGGCAGCTCTGATTATACAAGACAGGGAAGAATCTGGGATATAGAAAAGTGGGCTGAACTGTCAAAGCTGCTTATTCAAAATTACGGCGGAACTGTTTTTGTGTGCGGTAATGCAGCAGAATTTGAGTATCATCAACAACTTGCAGCACCAAATACTGTCATTTTGTCAGGCAAATATTCACTTGCTGAGTCGAACGCACTTTTCTCCTTTGCGGATTTGGTTATAGCCGGTGATACGGGTCCAATACATATCGCTTCTGCACACAATGTAAAAACTCTGGTAATTTTAGGCTCAACTTCCCCGGATAAAATTAAACCTTACGGCGCTAACGGATTTTATATTGAACCGATAACCGGTTGTAAATATTGTTGGAAAAAGAAATGTAAACAACTAAGACTCGGTGAAAAATATGCGCCGTGTATAGATAGTATTACCCCGCGGTCTGTACTAAATAAAATTAAAAATGATATATTGCAAACAAAATAAGAGGGAAATAGAGGTAAATAAAGGGGTAGTCAGGACAAGTAATTATGAAAACATTAATTAAAGAGTATATTCAAGAATGCATCGAAACAAAAAATAAAATATCAAATGATGATGGAATTATAAATAATATTAGCACTGCTGCTGATTTAATTATAAATACATTTAAGAACGGCGGAACTGTTTTTACTGCAGGCAACGGCGGCTCTGCTGCCGATGCCCAGCACATGGCGGGAGAGTTTGTTTCAAAATTTGCAATAGAACGGCGCGGACTGCCGGCTATTGCGCTCACAACTGATTCTTCAATTCTTACTGCGGTGAGCAATGATTTAGGATATGAAAATATTTTTGTACGCCAAATTCAAACACTTGCAAAACAAGGGGATGTTTTTATTGCCATCTCAACATCAGGAACTTCACCAAATATTGTAAATGCTGTTAATACAGCAAAAAGCTCTAATATTTATACCATTGGCTTAACAGGGAAAACAGCAGCTCCGATTGATAAAATTTGTGACTGCATAATTAAAGTTCCGTCGGATAATGTGCCGGTAATTCAGGAGTGTCACATCATGATAGAACATATTATTTGCGATATTGTTGAAAAAGTAATATTTAATTCTTAATCTTATGTCGGATGGATTTTTTCTCCTTAGATAATAACCTTAATATAAAGGAGAAAAAATGAGTCTAAATATTTTAATGGTATTAACCAGCACAAGTATTACAAAAAACGGTAAGCCGACAGGTGTTTGGTTTGAAGAATTTGCAGTTCCTTATACAAAATTTTTAAATGAAGGGTATTTGATTACTGTTGCAACTCCAACCGGAGATTCACCTCCGATAGATCCTGCAAGTCTGTATTTTGCCGAGACAGGTAATTATAGCTCTGCACAAACCGGTATAAATAATGTCAGAAAATTGGATACTCTGGAAAGTTCAAGTTATGATGCCCTTGTATTGCCGGGCGGGCATGGTCCAATGTTTGACTTGGCAAAAGATTTAGAACTTGCAAAAAAAATAGAGGAATTTAATAAAAAAGATAAACTTATTGCCGCAGTTTGCCACGGACCGGCAGGATTATTAAAAGCCTGTATTAACGGAGTACCATTTGTAAACGACCGAAAATTAACGTGTTTTACCAATGAGGAGGAAGTTGTTAATAACAAAGTAGATATACTACCATTTTCACTGGAAGACCGGCTGAAGGAGCTTGGTGCAAAATTTGTTAAAAAATCACCGGGTGAAGTTAATATTGTTGAAGATGATAACCTTATAACCGGACAAAATTTCCAGTCATCAGAGGCATTTGCAAACGCAATAATAAAATGGCTCTCTAAATAAGATTTACAAGCCCTGTAGAGTGATCTAAATGACATTTTGCTATATATAAATCCCCTTTATTTATGGCATCAGCTATAATAGCGGAATTTTCCATTAAATATTTTTCAACCCAAATTGTATGCTGTTGGGCAAAAAAGTTGTGGCAAGTAATATCTTCTTTCTGATTAAGAACAGGATACACGCAATTTAAAATAGAATCAAAATGTCCTGTTTTCTCCGGATAATGTTCCCTGGCGTATTTCATCACGCCGCAGTCGTCGTGTCCGAGCAAAATCATAAGCGGAACCTTAAGTTTATATACAGCGTATTCCAGACTCTCAACTACGTTAGGACCTGCGGTAATGCCAGCAACTCTTACAACAAACAGTTCACCTATACCGCAATCAAATATTATTTCCGGCACGACACGCGAGTCTGAACAACTAAGAACAACCGCATAAGGCTCCTGATGGAATGCGTATTTTCTAAGTGTTTCAAGAGACATATTCGAAGCACACGGGGTACCGTTAACAAAATTCTTGTTCCCGTTTAATAATTTTTCAAGCTCTTTTTTTGCCTTATCAGGTATCATATTCATACTCAAATTATATCAAAAAATTATGAGAAAATAAAAATTTATGTTAAGCTGAATATGAGGAGTAAAATGTCAACAATAATTTTATTTTGCGCAATAGTAATATTTTCCTGTATTATTACAAATAAGTTTTCCAGCAAACTTGGTATGCCGGCGCTGTTATTTTTTATGTTTTTAGGAATGCTGTTCGGCTCTGACGGAGTATTCAGGATTTCATTTGATGATTATGACCTTACTTCAAAATTATGTTCAATAGGTCTGCTGTTTATAATTTTTTACGGCGGCTTTTGCACCAAAAAACTTGAGGATAAAAAAGCAACCGCCCAGGCAATATTGTTATCATCAGCCGGCACTGTTATTACAGCTCTGCTTGTAACAGCGTTTTGCTTTTATATTTTAAAAATCTCATTTGCTGAAAGTTTCCTGATTGGTTCAGTAATAAGTTCGACTGATGCAGCGTCAGTTTTTGCAATTTTGCGTTCAAAACGACTTAATCTCAAATATAATACAGCTCCCGTGCTGGAAATTGAAAGCGGAAGCAATGACCCATTTGCGTATATGCTTACAATAATAGGAATTTCTTTCCTTCATTCAGGAAATACAGGAACAATTGTTCCTATGCTATTATCTCAAATTGGTATAGGCGTTATTGCTGGTGTTTTAATTTCATATTTTGCAATATTTATTTTTAAGAATACACGTATTCTGTCTGAAGGAACGGATACTCTTTTTATGGTAGCAGTAGCCCTTGCAGCCTTTGCCTTACCTGATTTAATTGGCGGAAACGGCTATTTAAGTGTTTATACAGCCGGATTAATCTTGGGTAACAGTGAAATTAAAAATAAAATTAGCATGATTTATTTCTTTGACGGAATTACAGCCCTCTCACAAATATTAATTTTTTTCTTAATAGGATTTCTTGCTTTTCCGCACAAAATTCCTGAAAGTATAATTCCTGCATGTCTAATTATGCTGTTTCTTTCATTTATTGCCCGTCCACTCGCAGTTTCAGCTATTATGCTGCCGTTTAAAGCACCTCTTTCTCAAATTTCTTTTATATGCTGGGCGGGGCTAAGAGGTGCCGCATCAATAGTATTTGCTATACTTGTAGTTGCTGACAGCGCCGCTTTAAAATACGATTTATTTCATATAGTATTTATTGTCGTATTACTTTCGGTTGCAATACAGGGGTCTCTGCTGCCGTTAATTGCTAAGAAAGAAAATATGATTGACAGATTCTGTGACGTTAGAAAAACATTTAATGATTACCAGCAGGAGTCTGCAATAAATTTAAGTACACTAAGGATTACGGACAAACACCCGTGGAACGGAGCCTGCTTAAAAGATATCCAAATGAGTGACGATACACTGATACTACTTGTCACCAGAAATGGTGAAAAAATCGTGCCAAACGGAGATACAAGACTACTTTCAGGCGATGAAATATTATCAGGAACGACTGTTTCTAATTCAAAGAGTGATATAAATTTATGTGAAACAACCATAGATGATGAACACAAGTGGCTAAATAAAAAAATAAAAGACCTCAACTGCGGTGAAAAATTTTTAATAGCAATCATAAAACGCGGAAATTCCTCATTTGTACCCAACGGAAATACTAAAATAGAATTGAATGACACGGTTGTTTTTTACGCTTCTTAACAAACTGCTTGATTTTTAATTTATTTTTTGATACTATTACCTTGAAACCGCAGACAATTAGTCCCGGGAACAGAGTGTATGAAAGCAACAGTGAATGTGTGGTTGTTTTATAGCAGGTTCTGTCAGTCGGGTTAAATTGATACCAATCAAGCTAATCGAGGTTACACAGTCGAATT
>CASELB010000057.1 GCA_949288685.1 uncultured bacterium | reverse complement strand
ATGGCTCGGCGGTATGTTAACAAACTTTGAAACCATCCGCGGCAGAATAAACAAATTAAGAGAACTTGAAGAGTTTATCGAAAGCGGTCACGCTGAAAAATTACCGAAAAAAGAGCAAGCACAACTCAACAGACAACTTCAAAAATTAAGCAAAACCTTAGGCGGTATCAAAGAAATGAGAGGTCTGCCGGATTTAATCTTTGTTGTTGACCAAAAAAGAGAAGACATTGCAATTGCAGAAGCAAACAAACTGAATATTCCTGTTATCTGCCTTGCGGATACCAACGCTGATCCTTCAGGCATCAACTATGTTATCCCCGGCAACGACGATGCTATTCGCTCTATTAAACTCATTGTTTCTAAACTCGCTGATGCAGTTCTTGAAGGTAAACAACTTAAAGAAAACAACGCTAATACAAAGGCAAAACTTGAATCTATCAAACCGGAAGATGCCGGCGTAGAAGTTACTGTATAATATAAATTTTCGGGACAGGGAACTTATTATTAGTTTCCTTTCCCGTTTTAAATAAGGAGAAAATAAATGAATATTACAGCTACTATGGTTAAAGAACTCCGCGACAAAACAGGTGCAGGCATGATGGATGCTAAAAAAGCACTTGTTGAAGTTGACGGTGATATGGAAAAAGCAACAGAATTATTAAGACAAAAAGGCATTGCATCTGCAGATAAAAAAATGGGCAGAATTGCGGCAGAAGGTCGTGTAGGTTCTTATGTAAACGATAAGTGCGGCGCAATGATTGAAATCAACTGCGAAACCGACTTTGTTGCAAAAAATGCTGAATTTGTTGAATTAACCAACGGTCTTGCACAGCTTGTTGCAGAATCAAATCCTGCTGATGTTGATGCATTATTGAACACTACTTGCCCGAAATGCGGCAAAGTAATAAGCGATGTGCTTAAAGAAAAAATCGCTTCTATCGGTGAAAAAATTACCGTAAGACGTTTTGTACGTTACGAAGGCAATGTTGCAACATACATTCACAACGGCAAAATCGGTGTTCTTCTTGAAACAGATAAGGCTGATGCAGAACTTACAAAAGATATTTGCTTACACATTGCATCATCTGCTCCGGAATTCGTTTCAAGAGCAGATATTCCGGCTTCTGTTATTGAAGAAGAAACCAGAATTGAAATGGGTAAAGAAGACCTTGCTAACAAACCCGAACAAATCAGAGCAAAAATTGTTGAAGGCAGAGTTAACAAATTAATGTCTCACAGATGCCTTCTTGAACAACCGTTTGTTAAAAATCCGGATGTTACAATTGAACAATTAGTAAGCGGTAAACTTAATATCGTTAAGTTTGACAGATTTGTTCTCGGCGAAGGGCTTGAAAAACGCAGCGATAATTTTGCTGACGAAGTTATGAGCCAATTAAACAAATAGTTATCAGGGATTTAAGATAATTAATAAGGGGCGGAAAACAAAAGTTTTCCGCCCCTTATATTTACTTTTAATTAATAATTCCTGGTTCCAATTTTGAACCTGTAATCCACTCCCTGAATTTAAACTGGAGTTTGGGCAGTCCAAATGCCAGAAGTCCTGAAGTAATTATTACATTACTTAAAATATTAACAGTTTTAACCTTTTTTGCTTTTTTTGCAAAGTTTTCTACGCTCCTAATCAACTCTGCATCAGATGAACCTGACTTTGCCATCTTAATAAAGTTTTCTATACTGTTTCTGAATACCCCCAGCGCCTTAAAATCAACATAAGCACGCGGATCTCTTACTTTATTGTCAAGCATTTTCACCTTTTCAAACTCTTGTGCATATTTTGTAAACAGGGACTCCGGCTTATTATCTATAAACTCAATTAAATCCTTCGGAGCGTCCGATTTTGGAAGTTCTAACCGCCCGTTTTTGATACTGTCAAGAAACTCTTTATTTGCAAGGAGTTTTATATCCAAATCCATGCTTGTTTTCAATGCTTTTTCAGTTAAAAAATTAGAAACCTTTTCCAGTTGTTTAGGGAAAAGATAATTAAGATACATCATGCCGCCAAGACGAAAAGCAATATCATACGCTTCATTACGTTTACGAGCAGTTGCAACACGTCCTGCAGCATAACCTCCGTCAATCATAATAAGTTTTTGCAAATTAGTTAACTCTGCAAGCGAGCCGATATTTATACCTTTAAAAGCCGGTGATTGCTGCTTTTTATCTATATTAACCTGATTTTGTTTTTCAAATTTATCGCCGCATTGCTGTCCGTGTTTTCTTTTAGAATACGCCGTCCATTTAAAAATCAGTTTTGGAATAATCCACCCCATTAGAGCAACGGGAATAATAGTTTGAGCAAGGAACTTACCTGCAAGACATTTACGGTACTTATTGGCATTTTCCAGCGCTTTTTCAAGTTCGGCAACTTCTTTAGGTGCTTTATTTTTAAATTTTTCAATATTATATTTTATCCCTTGTAATTCTTCTTCCTTATAAAGTTTACTGCTTATATCAGGATTAAAACCGCTTTTCTTAATAAAATAGTCCGCAATCTTGCCAATAAGCGGCACACCACCCAGCCAGACCGCTGAAACAGAATATTCATCGACAAATCTTTCCCTTGCTCCAAGGTATGCAATATATTTATCCGAGCGATTTTGATAATAGGTCATACCAACCTTTGCCGGGATTTCTATACCGCAGTCCCGAACTATAAGCGGACATATTGATGAGTTGTTGCCGATTGCAGATATTATATTTACTAATGACATTTTTCTTTTTCCTCTTTTCGCTAATAACCGTTTCCGGATAATCCGGAATTAAGCCGTTCAAACACGACCGGGGCGTCGGTGCTAACGAAAAAAGTGATTATGAAAACTACAAAAACCAAACTTCCATCATTAGCGCCTAGCCCTGATGATGGTAATGATGATGTAATCCGTTTTGGTTTCTTATTTTCATATTCTTATACACATCCTTTTAGTTTCCACTGTTGGATAAAATAAGTTTGACATGAATAAAAAATTTTTGCAAGGTATTAAAATACTATTGACACAGACTTACCTTTCAGTGAAAAATAAAAAACAGGAGGGAAAGTATGTCTATAGAAAAAGTCCGTGAATATTTAAAATTATACGGGCGGGATAAAGATATAATAGAGCTTGAACAATCCAGTGCAACCGTAGAGCTTGCAGCAAAAGCGCTCGGAGTAGAACCGGCGAGAATTGCAAAATCATTGACATTCAAAACACAGGATGGTGCAATTATGATTGTAACAGCCGGTGATGTAAAAATTGATAATAAAAAATTTAAATCTGTTTTCGGTATAAAAGCAAAAATGCTGTCTCCGGACGAAGTAATTGAAGCCACAGAACACGCAATAGGCGGTGTTTGTCCGTTTGGAACAGACCGGCAAAAAGTAAAAATTTATCTTGATACATCACTTAAGAGATTTGAAACAGTATTTCCGGCTTGCGGCAGCGGAAATTCCGCAATAAAACTAACCCCTGCCGAACTGGAAACATTATCACAATCAACCGGCTGGGTTGATGTCTGTGCTGAAAATTCATAAAATAAACATTATTAAAAAGATTATAATCTTACCGGTTTGACATAAACCTCAGCTATAGTATAAGCCGTTTTTTGCGTACCTGCAGGGAGTTGTGCTTCTTCCCCCTTCATAAGTAAAAACAGCGGGCAAATAAGTACACTCAGAACTATTGACAAAGTCATCTTATCTTCAGGTTTTGCAGAAACACTGCCGGAAAGCGGAACATACGTACCGTCTACCGCATTTGTATGAAAATCGGAAATAGTAACTTCACCTGAACGTCCAATCA
Organism: uncultured bacterium; assembly: GCA_949288685.1. Lineage (GTDB taxonomy): Bacteria > Cyanobacteriota > Vampirovibrionia > Gastranaerophilales > Gastranaerophilaceae > CALUTH01. The sequence goes on along the minus strand of CASELB010000057.1, from coordinate 7,209 downwards.
TACCTTTATCTTTTGCAAATGAAATCTGGGCTGTTACCGGAGCACCCGCTTTTATAAGAATGTTACCATTACTGTCTTTTACATCTGCAACGACTGAAAAATTAACAGTTCCACCAGTTACAATGTTTTTAGTAGTAATTGTTTCTTCACACTTTATTAATATTGGAGTATGAGCTTGTAATACAGATTTACCTGAAGCATAGGAACTTGCTATTAAGTTCGGATACGTGTATCTTGCCGATACATTATCAGTTGTCTTTAAAAAATCAGACAAAGAATTTGTATTATTCTTTGTTTCAGCTGATAAAGGCGAAGTTGTAAAAAGCATAAACGATGCCAAAAGTAATGAAGATGTGATTTTTTTAATCATTTGCCTAACCTCTTTCTTTTTTCTTTTTATCAAATATAAAATTCAATACAAATATAAACAGTACTCCCATTAATATTCCGGTTATAAAGCGTAAAAAATTGCTTGTATTAATATTAAAAATAAAATTTAGCAATAAATCTATAAATACAAATAAAATCAAAATTACTAAAAACTTAGCTTGTAATTTAAATTTACCCAGCAATACACCTATAGAGGATATAAAGACACCTGTATAAAACCCGAGACACCTGCAACACAGTGCTACCGGATACCCCATAAGCCAAAAACTCCTGTCCGGTCTTTGGTGACACGAATACATATACATTGCTGTTAATTGCGCCGAAAAATCATAGCACCTAAAATGAGCCATTAAAGGAGCTAAACAACTACCTGTAATAAAAAATAAACTATACAAACCAAATAAGCCAACTACAATTATTTTTATATATTTCATTATATTTAAATATACCATAAAGCCTTGTTTTATTTAACAATTTAGACTCAAATAAGTTACAAAAATTAATAATATTTCCATTAAACTAATATCGACCAAAACTTAGAGTATTAGCAGATTACTGAATGTTAATATATTTAACACATGCTAATTTTTGTTGTGCAATTAAAATTGACCTGATGGCTTTTACTCTTGCATTTTGGGAAGGATTATGTATATAAAACAACTGGAAATCGACAATTTTAATCATTGTCCGGTGCAATAAATTGCACCTTGCATTGTTCTTACTTATGTAATCCCTAACAGCGTGAAAATCGAAAAATGATAGTCCGATTTTCTACGCTTTCAGGATGACAATTTTTTTCCACGTCGTCCTGAATTTATTTTAGGATCTATAGCAAGCATTCCAAGAGATTCCGAAACAAGTTCGGAATGACATGAACTGGCTGCCACCCGGAACTTATTTCAGGGGCTTACATAATTAAGTTAAAAAGCAGAGTATAAATTTTTAAATAGCATTTTATATTTATGTTAAAATAGGGTTATACATAAACAATAAGAGGAAGTTACTATGACAGAAAAAACAATACATCAACCGACTTCTGCCTTAGAAACTATCAGGCAGACAAGGATACAAAAACTTGCAGATTTGGCGGACAAAGGTGTAAACCCTTATCCCTATGCTTTTGATAAAGATGCAGATGCAAAGTTTCTTCAAGATAAATATAAAGACCTTCCTGCAGGTGAGGAAACAGAGGACACTTATTCTGTTGCAGGGCGTGTTATGGCAATGCGAAATTCCGGAATGTTTATCGACCTGATGGATCCGACAGGGAAAATTCAAATTTTCTCCCATAAAGAAAATCTGGACGAAGAAACTATGAAAATCCTTAAACTGATAGACCTTGGCGATATTGTCGGGTTTACCGGTACAATTAGAAGAACCCCGCGCGGCGAGTTGTCTATTAAAGCGACATCTTTGAAAGTTCTTTCAAAATCACTTCTTCCGCTGCCTAATAAACAAATTTCCGAAGAGAAAAAAGAACAATTAAAAACTCATACTAATTTGACTGATATAGAAACAAAGTATCGTCAGCGTTATGTGGATTTGATTGTAAATGAACAAACCCGCGATACATTTAGAAAAAGAAGTCTTATTATCCAAAAGATAAGAGAATATTTGACAAAACAAGGGTTTATTGAAGTTGAAACACCAATGCTGCATACGCAGGCAAGCGGTGCAAATGCAAGACCGTTTATTACTCATCACAATACTCTTGATATGGATTTAACTTTAAGAATCGCACCGGAATTACATTTAAAACGTATTATGGTCGGCGGTCTGAATGAGAAAATTTTTGAATTGAGCAGATGTTTCAGAAACGAAGGTATTGATACAAGACACAATCCCGAGTTTACAATGATTGAACTTTATCAAGCCTATGTTGATTATAATGAAATGATGGTATTGACCGAAAATCTTGTAAGCACGGTTGCACAGGAAGTTCTTGGAACAATGAAAATTCAGTACGGGGATAATATCATCGACCTGACTCCGCCGTGGGATAGGAAAACAATGCTGGGTTCCATAAAAGAATTTACCGGTATTGATTTTAACGAATTCTTTACGGCAGAAGAGGCAATAGCGGCTGCAAAGAAACTCCATGCACCGGTTGAAGATACAGATAACTGGGGGCAGGTTGTTGAAAAAGTGTTTGAAGTAACTGTTGAACCGACGCTTATTCAACCGTGCCACATTATTGACTATCCGCGTGAGATTTCTCCGCTTGCAAAAATCCACCGAGATAACGACCGATTAACAGAACGTTTTGAAACAAGGGTTAACGGCTGGGAGATTGCAAATGCGTTTTCTGAATTAACTGACCCGATTGACCAGCGTTACAGATTTGAGGCTCAGGCGCTTGCAAAGGCTAACGGTGATGAGGAAGCAATGTCCTATGATGAGGACTATGTTACCGCACTTGAATACGGTCTGCCTCCAACAGGCGGTATGGGAATGGGAATTGACAGACTTGTTATGCTGTTAACAAACTCTCCGACAATCAGAGATGTTATTATGTTCCCGACTCTTAAAAATGTAAATCAATAAAAGATTGAATATTTATTATGGGGCGCCGCAGGTTTTGCCTGCGGCGCCCCTGTTTTGGTTGTTTAATTCTGTTCCACATGACCATAAAAAACATTTCACCCCAAACAGCGGATTGAGAGCAACCAAGAAGTTTCAGGATCCAAAACAAGTCTTACAAGAGATGCTGAAACAAGTTCAGCATGACATGAACGGGCTGTACCCTGAATTTGCGGACTGCGAGCGGAGGCTGGAGTGTTGGAAACGTTGAGTTTTCAACACGTAACGCCGTTTATCGCGAGCAACCAAGAGGTTTCAGGGTCTATAGCAAGCTTTGCCAAAGATGCTGAAACAAGTTCAGCATGACAAGAATTGCATTGTAGGGTTCAATTTATTATACCACGCTTTGTTTGTACTTGTGTAATATCCTAAACAGCGTAAAAATCGTATAAAATAACAACCCGATTTTCTACGCTTTCAGGATGACATTTTTTTACTCGCGTCACTCTGAAGGGGTAAATAATGATTTCTGGGGCTTTCTCAAAAAAATTATAAATATTAAGTTTTGTTACAAAAAAGCAATTTGTTGTACATAAAATACTTTATTAACATGTACACAACATTCATTATAAATAGGGTTAGTTTTTAATAAAGGAAGGCTAAATTATGGACTGGAGTACTTACTACAACATGATGTCAATGAATAATTGGAATTATCCGATGATGAATTATTCTATGGCGGGTTATCAAAATCCGTATCAGAATTTAAATATGTCATTATGGAACTATCAAAATCCTTATTATATGCCGGGCAGTAATACTGCAGGGCAAACAAATCCTGCATTTAAAGGTAATACAAATACAGAAGATAAGGAAAAGCCGGTAAAGGAAGCACCTGTTAAGGCAGAACCCAAAGATTATGTAAGTATTTCTAAAGACGGTACTCTTTACAATAGTGAGATTTATACAGGCGCCTCTGATAAAATTGCTGAATATAAAAAAGAATATAAAAGAAAAAATAGAAATAGTCTAATCGGCGCATTGGCTACAGTGATAGGCAGTATAGCACTTGGTTTGGTTGCAGGTCCGAAAATTGCAAAAGCGTTAAAATTGAAACCTGATACATTGTTGGGAGCTATGGCATCAGATGATAAAAAGGTAAGGTATACTTTATCAGGATTTATGGGAGCCCTACCAGGAGTGGTTGGCGCTGCGATTGTATCTGACGGTGTCTTCTGGAAAAAAGACCTGAAAGAAAAGTATCAATTTGAAAAAGTAAATGTAGCAGCTTAGCGGATATTACAATATTTTTTTTAGTTTGTTTATCATAAAGAGTGGAATATTGAATAAGCCATTATTAAATTCGTAATCTGCAAGCGAAGTACGGATACTTTTTTCCGGGTTAAATTTTTCCCTATAGACTTTAAGACTTTTTGCCTGAACATTAGTGCTTGCTTTGACTTCAACAGGTATTATATATCCGTCGGTTTGGATAATAAAGTCGATTTCAGCATTTCCTGACTTACTTATCCAGTATGCCGTTTCAATATCATCAAGCGTTTTTAATTGTTGTAAAATATACTGTTCTGCAAGTGCGCCGTTAAATTCAGTAAAAATTTTATCTCCCTCAATCAGGGTTCTTGCGGGAAGTTTACTAATAGCGGATAATAATCCTATATCCAGAATAAATAATTTAAATGTTCTGGTATCTTCATAAGCCTTTATGGGCAGGGCAGGTTTAGTTATGCAATTTATTTTATAAACTAAACCGCAGTTTATTAGCCATGAAAGTGCTTCTTTATACGCGTCCGCTCTTGCATTTTGTTTAACCTTTTTATATATAAATTTTTTACTTTCATGTGTTAACTGGTTTGGAATAGACTCCCAGAGTAAGTCTATTTTAAGTTTTCCTGTTGTTGAAGTATGTTTTGAAAAATCATTCCGGTATGTTTCTAAAATTGTATCCTGTACTTTTCTTACTTTCTGAAAATCATTTGTTTTAATAAATGTATTTACAGCTTCGGGCATTCCGCCTACATAATAATATTTTCTAAGCCAGTCAATATATTTTGTTTTAAAGGTTTTAACATTTGGTGACTCCGGTGTGTTTAATAAGTCTGCAAAACTATTCTCTTCAAGTGCTTCCAGAAATTCTAAAAAAGAGAGCGGGTATAAATCCAGAAATTCAACTTTACCTACAGGAAAAGAAATATTTTCATGAAGGGCAACTCCAAGTAAACTTCCTGCTGCAATAATATTATATTCAGGATTATTTTCATAAAAATATTTAAGAGCTGTTAATGCTCTGGGGCATTCTTGTATTTCATCAAGAATAATTAAAGTATCTTCCGGATTGATTTTAGAAAAGGTTAATTCCAAACCTTCTATAATTCTTTGGGTGTCAAAATCTTTGGAAAAATGTTCACGCATCAAATTTTGTAATTCAAAATTTATATATATAGTTTTTTTGTATTCCGTTTGCCCAAATTCTTTCATCAGCCAGGTTTTTCCAACCTGACGTGCCCCTCTTATAATTAAAGGTTTTCTTTCGGGATTATTTTTCCATTCTGTTAATTTTTGTATTGCGTGTCGTCTCATAGCTATCTTTCAGTAATAATAGCAAAAATTAAGGTTTTAAAACTCCTCTTAATGTATTATTTTGCATTTTTTCGAGGGACTTTTTGAGAAAAATCGCATTTTTTCGAGGGACTTTTTGAGAAAAATCACATTTTTTCGAGGGACTTTTATCACTAATCCAGAGGGATTAAATTATTGGCTCTCAACATAGCTGTTAAAACTTGCAGGACTGGCAAAGCTATAACGCATCCACTCAAAATTCGATAAAGTTTTTAGGACACAATTTATTGAACTACTTATTCTATTTTTACCAAATCATCTTTTATAAGATTATAAAAATATTCGTCCATTGTTTTTTTTAATGCAAGATTTACTATAAAAGGCAGCTTTATTGATTCGTTGAATTCATGTTTCAGTTTTGATAATTCTTCTGAAGAGATGTTGCCATCAATTAATATATCCAAATCCGATACGGCGGAAAAATTACCTTTGACCCGTGAGCCGTAATAATAAAAAGAATAATTATTTATATAAGGTGTAAGAATGTTTTTTACTTCTTTGTGTTGTTCAAAAGTCATTCCTTTAATTATTTTCATTAATTGACTTCTCCAAACACATAATAAAGTTTTTAACATCATCTAAGAATGTTTTTAAAACTGTTAAAACAAATTGGGCTTTATTAAAGTTGTACTCATGAGAAGTATTGTTTCTTGCATCATTATACTCAACCCATTTTGTCCAATCTTTGATTAAACCATATCCTTGCATATACCTAAAAATATTTTTGATAGTAAGTTCTTGTTCTGTTTTGTTAAAAAACAATTTCAGATATTTTTTCATGATTTTCCATGACAATTCGTAAGTATACTCAAATCTTTGAATACAAGAATCAGCATACATGTTTTTTATTGGCGGTTCTACATCCGTATTATAATAATTAATCGCTTCTTCAAGTGTCGATATCGCATTTTTAATATTGGTTAAATCAAGTTCATTATTCATAGCTAAATATTAACATACAAAGTGTAATCTGTCATGTAACAAACTGTATGGAGTAATTATACTAGCGCTTTGTTGTATTTTATAGTTTGCAACGAAAGATTAAAACGAGCTTGCAAGGTCTGAAATTTAAACAACAGGTTCTGTGTGTATTTCTAATAAATTTTATGTATTTTCTAGTTTTGAGGTAAACTAAATTTTATATAAATAAAAATATGTTTTGCATCCATAAAAAAATAATCTTAATATATTTGGTATTTCGTCTGGTATTGTAAATTTTTTGTAATCTTTCTATGTGTTTTTATGAAAATATGATATAATTCTTGAAAAGGAGTTTTAAAAAGTTGATAAAAAAGACCTTTATCGCAAATCTATTAGTATTAGGCTTATTGCTCAGCGGATGTGTGTTTAACGAGAGAGCGTCGAAAAATATTCCGGCTGTTCAATCTTCTGTTGCTGCAGAAACGGAAGAAACAGAATTAATTACAAATACCCCGACCCAATCAGAAACAACAGATACAGATATACAATTAACCCCTGATACTCCGGACAGGAGAGATTTATCTGAAAGGCATCCTATTGATATTGCCGAAGAAGAGTGTATGAAGAAGGCTGAATCAACTGTTGCAATGTCACAGTGTTCTTATGACGCGATGGATAAATGGTACAAAGAGATTGATGTGAATCTTATTAAGCTAAAAAATATCCTGTCAGAAGAAGATT
>CASELB010000056.1 GCA_949288685.1 uncultured bacterium | reverse complement strand
TGATACTTAAGAAGGTATTTCATACCCTTACATACAAAAAACTCCCCGGGCTGTCTTGCTCGCTCGCGCTGGACTCTCACAGTTTGTTCGAGTCTTAACCACAAAACTTAAACATAAAAAGGACTGGTTTATACCAGTCCTTTTTATGTAAAAAACTCCCCAGGCTGGACTCGAACCAGCAACCCTTCGATTAACAGTCGAATGCTCCGCCATTGAGCTACTGAGGAATATTATTTGTTTATTCTGTTGTCAATTCCCCAATGGCGGAGCATTGCTCCGGATTCTCTACCCTCCCGTTCCGCTTTCGCGTCACTTGGGAGCTACTGAGGAATACTTTAAACTTGTTTAGCTTTCCCCCTGCCGGACTGTCCTTTTTAATCCAATGATTACAAGTTTTACCAGTCTGCTTGTTTGCCAACCCTTTAGGGAACACATTTATTATATTAACAAATAATTTTTTTTTGTAAAGTCTTTTTCTTGTTAAATAATTTAACTTTTTTGTACATTTTTAAACCGTAAGGTATAATAATGGTATGAAAAGATTTCTTACGCTTTGTTTTATACTAATATACTCAATCACGTCACTCCAATGTATTGCAGAAACACTGCGCGGTGGAGTAAATGAAGATGATGAACTTCAAAACCAGCAAAGCGAACTCTTTACAGGAGAAGTCGATTATCTTGAAAAAAAAGATGTTATAAATATGACCGTCTCTCAAGTCCTTGACGGTAACTATTCCTTTGAAGGGGATGAATTTTTTGCAAAAGTAACCTCTGATGTCATGGGCGACAATGGTGTAATCATCCCTAAAGGAACTATCGCGCACGGCATGATACGTGAAGCTAGTGAAGCTAAAAGACTCGGACGCGACGGTTATATTGATTTGTCTTTTGATTACTTAATTACACCCGATGGCAGAGAAATCCCGATTGAAGGTAAAATGTCTACAAGACTTCACCCGCTCAAAGCCGCAACTAAAATCGTTGCAACCGATATCGGTTATACCGCGGCAGGCGGAGTTATCGGCGGGTTATATGCCGCACAAATGCTTGGTATAGAAGCAGCCATTGCATCTCAAGGTTATACCGTTGCCGGCGGCGCCGCTCTCGGAGGAGCTGTAGGGCTTGGCATGGCTCTATACCGCAAAGGGAAAAATGTACTAATTGCACCGGGTGACGAAATAAAAGTAAAAATCACAACAGATGTCGCACTTCCGGTATACAAAGAAGAGGCACTAAAAAAAGATGAAATACTTTGTGATGATATAAAAGTCAGAATTGCAAATATTTTATACGAAAAAGACCCGTTTGGAGAAGTTAACACACTGACTCTTTCAATAAGCATAGCTAACATGTCAGATTACACTTTTTCCGGTATGGATATGACGCTTGTAAATGATTACAATGTAAGTTTTAATCCGTCTGTATTTGGTGACACAAAACTCTTATTCTCACAAATTAAACCCGGAGACAGATTTGCAGGCAAAATATCATTCGCGGTTAATAATGTCAAAGATTCTTTCTGGTTATGCATCTATGATAAAAAAAGTAAAGAAACAATTGTAAGGCTGTCACTTGACAACGCTTACAAAAATGTCTCTGATGAAACAAAAAAGAAAAACAGCAGAATTAAAAAACCAAAAAAAACTTTTTATAAAGAACACGATTTCGGAGAAGAACTATAACCGTTATTTAATAGCAACATCCGCTTTTTTATCATCAATATTTTTCTTTTCTTCCGCATCTTTATTTTTAGGAAGTTGTTGAGTATCCTCTGATTTAAACATTTTTACAAGAGCAAATGTTCCGGCAGCTACAATTCCGGCTGCCCCAATCAGCAAACCGCACACTTTAGCATCACGCATACTTTTTTTCATTAATTTAGCGCAATCCTTAAAAGTTGAATGTTCCGACGTACCTTCCGCAAATTTAGTCATTAAATCACTATATACCGAGTACTTTCCTTTTCGTACAAAATAAGTTTTTGCCGCATAACCGGCACCAAGCACGGTCGGTACAGCCGCAATTAATACGCCGTCGCGGGTTGACAAATTTGAAACAACGGGCTTTTTAACTTTTTTATCGTTATCTTTATTTATTATTTTGGTTTGTTCAACAGATTTAACCACAGATACAGGATTTACAGACATAATACCTCCTTTTCACGATTATAAAACATCTGAATAAAATAATTTGTTATCTTTAGGATTGTTATTTACAAAAATTTACAGAACACTAAACGGATTAAACTTTTTGAACTATAATAAGCGTAAATCACACAATCAAATAAGGTTTTATATGAAAATTAATCTTCATACATTTTTATCCGGCAATATTACTCAAAAACTTCAAAACAAATATTTAAAAAGACACATACAATCACCTCTTAAACAAAAGATATTAAACAATGCCGGTGCAATATTAGCGATATTAGGCGTTTATACAGGCGGAGCTTTTTATGATAACTCTTATTACAAACTCAACAAAGACGGTTATATTTCATACGTTAAACCATCACAAACAAATTTTGAGAAACGGGAAGACGCCATCAATTACGCCAAAGAGAGAATTATTGATGCTCTAAATACAAATCCGCCTTATGAACACATGGTCTACATAAATAATGCTAACAATGAAATATTAGCAGAATTTAAAGGGGATGAACAAAAAGTATACGGTATTTTAAGCCTTGCAGATAAAATTAAAATCGCGTACAGCGGAAAAGGTTATACGATTTTGCACGGACACCCTGAAAATATAAACGGAGAAACCAACCCGCTCGGATACAATGATTTCATTTCACTAACAGAAAATGAGCAGAACACGGAAATTGCAGCGGTCAACCGGCGCGGAGAAGTCTCACTATTAAGAAAAAATAATAATTTTACCCCGCTAACACAAGAAACAACCGGAGAAGTAAACCATGACATAATCAATCTGCTTAATATATCCTTACAAAAAAATAAACCGGTCTTGTATTATTCAATAATAAACGCATACACACAAACAACCGACTCCCTAAAAAAAACAAAACTCTCAAATAAGTTTGACAGCTTACTAATGCTTCAGGATTCAACTGCTTATTTACACAAATTACTCCATAAATACTGGCATGAACATGCGCCAAAACTGGGTTTAGAATATTTTACAAATTATAGAAGCAATAAATCTCAAAAATAAAATTAAAATCAGTATTCTTATTAATCCTAAAATGTGGTATTATACTTTAAAAGGAATTACATATCCCTGTTGGAGTAAAAAGTAATGAAAGCACTGGTATACAATAAAGACAGACTGCCAGTAATTAGACTGGTTGAGCGTCCGATGCCGCAAATAAAAGATGCACGGGACGCAATCGTAAAAGTAACTTTATCATCTATTTGTACAAGCGATATACATATTGTTAAGGGACTTGTGCCCAGAGCGGCAAATAATATTATTTTAGGACACGAATTTGTCGGAGAAATAACAGAGATAGGAGAGGGAATAAAAACTCTTAAAGCGGGAGACAGAGTGGTCGCAAACTGTATTACATTTTGCGGAAATTGTTTCTTCTGTAAAAAAGGTTATATAAACAATTGTGAAAACGGAGGCTGGGAATTAGGATGCCGTATTGACGGATGCCAGACCGAATATGTGCGGGTTCCTTTTGCAGATACCGGCTTAACTCCGATACCGGCAAATGTTACTGATGAAGAAGCTCTCTTCACCGGAGATATTCTTTCCAGCGGATATTTCGGCGCAGAATTGTGCGAAATAGAACAGGGAGAAAATGTTGCCGTAATAGGAGCAGGTCCGGTAGGCTTATGCGCAATGAGCTGCGCAAAACTGTTTACCAACGGTAAAATCATTGCAATTGATATAGACCAGTACCGTCTTGAGTACGCAAAACGTATTGGTCTTGCTGATTATGTGATTAACCCGTTAAGTGAATCCGTTAAATTTTCTATAAACCACATAACAGATAAACGCGGCGTTGATAAAGTCATTGAGGCTGCCGGGACAAAAGAGTCATTTCAAATATCATACGAAATAGCAAGAAATCACT
>CASELB010000055.1 GCA_949288685.1 uncultured bacterium | reverse complement strand
TCTCACCTGTTACTTTTGGTATCATAATAACTCCAAATACACTACCATATATATCAAAATTCAAAAATGTTTAAATTTGCTATTTATTTCATATAAAATTTACAAAAATTTACAATTGATTAGGAATTTATTATTTCGCCCCAAAACTCCTCCTGTACGACTTTTTGTCTTTTAAAATTATAAAAAAAATATATAGTGTATATTTGTTATTTCATGCTAAAATCTTTGTAGGTAGTCATGATGAAAATATTAGATGTAAGAGGCAATTTAGTAAAAATAGAGAGCAGTAAACCGGTTCATATTTCGTCACTGCTTAAAATAAGCGATAGTAATAATTCGTATATTGCTCAAGTTTTGTATACAGAGTCAAATAATTCATGCCATGTTGTATTTGCAAAACTTCTGGCATGCCCGGATGCACCTTTTCTTCCTGTTGATGTGCAAGGTGTTTCTAAAGATTCAGCCTGCGAGATTTTAGACGTGGCTAATATTATAAAAAATCTCGGACATACTTCTGATATTGTAGCAGGTGAACTTGCCTATGAACAGGGGCTGGTTACTGCTGATAAAGAATTGTTTGATAAAAAAATGCTGATTGTGTCAGAAAAAGATGTGGACAGCAATCTTTTGATATCTAACTTTGCACATCAGATTAAACATTTAGGATATAATACCATTGTATTTGATACTTTGGGAACTATGGACGGCATTAAACTTACAGCCGGCGTCGATTTCAAACTCCCGCTGAATGAGCATGCCATTGGATTTATATTTAACAAGTATTTTTCTGATATTACGGAAGAAAGCCGCTCAATAGTAAGTTCAATTTTTACGGAATTAAAAACGTACGCATCAACAGTTCCCTATATTCCGTTCAAGTCATTTAAGTCCGTAATAGATAATGTTTTTAATTATTCCCAAAATTTAAGTTTATATTTCTTTAAAACTAAACTAGAAAAACTTTCTGATGCGGATGTATTTGCAAATTCGCATGAAGAAGTTATGGACTGGACGTCCTTATCGGAATTTGGACCCGGAACAATTATAATTGATTTAAGTCATGTTGACAGACTTTTTGTCAGTGAATATATAAGCCTTGTACTAAATTCATTTAAAAATACCGATTGTAAATTATATGCTTTTGCAAAATTAACTGACGGCGTCTCAGATAAAGATTTTATACGTGAAGTAATTGAGAGTGAAAATGTTATTACTTCATGTATTGTACATTCTGATTTTCGCTTTTTGCAGCCGCTTAAACAAAATTGCGGCAGTATAATTGTTTTTGGCGGAATTAAGAAGCCTGATAACTTTGATTACTGTAAGTTTATTTTGAAAAATATGCCGCCTGATAAGTATATTTTAACAGGTAATATTGCTGCTCCGTATTCTCTGGTATTTCAATTAAAAGAAATAACGGAGGTTGTGCCCAAGGCGGATGATATACCAGCTGAGTCGAGCCTGACGGAAGAGGAAGGTAGTTCTCACCCTGCAGATTCGGATTTGGAAATAAATGATGAGACACCTTCTGTTGAACAGCCGGAAGTAGTACCGGAGGTTTTTGCTGCTGAAGAAGCTACAGTAAACGATGAAAATAGTGAAGAAGTAAATAGTGCGGAAATTTCTGATGTAGAGCCGGTGAATGTTGTTCCTGAAGCGGATGTTGTACCGGAAGAAAATTTTGATAAACCATTGGAAGAGCAGCCGGAACTTCCTTTAACCGGTGAAAGTGAGCCTTCTGATAGTGCTGTAGAAGCAAAATATGAACCGGTTGAAATAACTGATACGGAAGAACTCATTGTAAATGAAGAAATCCCTGAATTATCCGACAGTACAGAGCTGCCTGTCGAAATTGAAGAGTATGAGCCTGTTACTGAACCCGAAATTGATAATGTTCAGGTTGAAAATTCACAAATTCCTATTGATGTTACTGAGGAAGAAGGAGATGTGTTAAATACTCCTGATATTCCTGATTATGAAAGTGATGAAAATATTGCACTTACTCCGATTGATGAAGAACCGGTTATATTAGAGACTGAGGTGCCGGATTCGGCTCAGACTGAGACAGAATTAGTTGATGAAGAACCGGAATTAACTCTAAACGAGCCGGTGGCTGATGCTGAAATAGAAATTTCAGGGGATATTCCCGAGTTAGATGAACTGGAATTAGACGAGTCTGAACGCTTCTATGAAGGTATGCCGCTCATAGAGGATGATACGGAGTTAAAATTAGAAGAAGAGGATTTACTGCCGGTAGAAGAAGAAAGTATTAATGAAATTGATAATGCACTGAATATTGACTCTGAAAATTCTACAGAGACGGAAGAAAGTGCTAAAACGCCGGAAGAACTGCTGGATGAAGAAATCAGACGGGATGTCGATAAAGTTTATATGGCACCCCAGCATGAAAGTACTGACGAATTATCAGAAGATGATTTGGATTTTATAGAAGAACTTGTCGGTACTGAAGATCTTGTTATTGAAGAACCCGATGCCGAAGATACATTGGAAGTCGTTGATACTAATGAAGATATAGTACAGCATTCTGACTTACTGCCGGATGAACCGCCTATTCCTGAAAATACTGCCGCTGATAAGTCGGAGGAAGACGGTGCAATACTTCAACAGAGAAATACCGCTACCCCTGCTGTTCCTATATATGCTGCTGAAATCCCGGATGATGCAATTGTTCACAGTGATCCTATACAGCAAGGTGATAGGGTTGTGCATGTTAAATTTGGTGTCGGTGTTGTTGAAAAAATATTCAGTTACGGTACAAAGAATTTCTGCTCAATAAACTTTGAAAATATTGGCAGGAAAGTTCTTGACCCGAATATTACGGAATTAAAGAAAGCATAACTTAAACTACTCTGTTTGTTGAATTGTCTCCTTTTAGAAAATTCCTGATGTTTTGAAAGGTTACTTCAAGTATTGTGTTAACTGCGTCTATCGTATTATATGCTATATGCGGTGTTATTATGACTTTATCTGATTCAATTAATTTTTGTGTTATAACCGTTTGTTGAATACAAAACTTATCGGCTTTAATTATATTTGATACGAGATGTTTTCCGTCGTTAATTACAATATTTTCACACTCCTGAACATCTAATGCACAACCTGCCAGTTTGCCATTTTCAAGAGCATTATATAATGCTGCGGTATCAATTAGTTCTCCTCTTGCGGTGTTTATTATATAGCTATTGTTTTTCATTAATGACAGTTCATATTCTGAAATTAAGTGAAAAGCCTCAGGGGTATACGGAATATGTAAAGTTATTATGTCTGACTCTTTAAGCAGAGTTTCAAAGTCTGTATAACTTACTATATCTTTTAATTCAAGATTTTTTTGTTTATCATTTGCTATTATTTCCATACCTAGGGATTTTGCTACTTTGCAGACAGAACTCCCTATTGCTCCGGTTCCTATTACTCCAAGTTTTAGTTTATTTAAGTCTCTTCCAATATAGCGTTGAGTATTAATATTTGCATTTTTCATATCCCTTACTGCCGGAACAACTTTTCTGATTAACGCTATAATCATTCCTATCGTGTATTCGGTAACTGAGATTTTACCGTAATGTTCAACATTTAATACACGTATGTTTCTTTTGGCGCATTCATCAATATTTATATGGTCGTAACCTGTTGAGCGTGTAGTAATGACACGCAAGTTCCTGAACTTGTCTAAAACCCTGCTTGTAATTTTTGAGGTCATAAAAACACTTATAACGCAGGTTTCTTTTGAATCGTAATCACTTATTTCAGTATCTTCATTAAGCGGCTCTTCTATAAACTTTATGTTAAAATCATCATTTGGATGATTTTCAAAATACTCCTTCTCAGATTCTCTGTAATCAAAAAACATAATATTCATAATTCTATGTCCTCTCTTTATAACTATTTTTATTTGTACTTATCAATTTTAGCTATTGCCTTGCAGGTTTAGAAATCTTTTGTATTTTTACTACTTTCCGGTAATGTATTGAATAAAAACGGGGTTATTATATGAAAGAAAGGAGCATAAATAATGAAAACCGATTTAATAATAAGAGACCCTGATATATATTTTGACAGTATCCATAATGAACTTAATAATTTTCTTCGTGATACTGTACTCCATCCTGTATTTTCAAATCCTTTAGCACTTAAAAAGAATTCTATATGGCGTCCAGCCGTAGAAGTTAAACAGACAGATAAAGCGTACAAAGTTAAGGTTCAAATTCCCGGTGTAAAAAAAGAGGATATTGACGTAGAGTTAGATAATGATTTTATGACAATTACTGCCAAAATAGAAGAAGAAAAAGAAGAACAGCAAGAAAAAGAGAAAAATGTAAAATACCATACATGTGAGTTCAGGTACGGGAAATATCAGCGGACTATATCTTTTGATTCTCCGATAAAACCTGATGAAAGTACTGCAGAGTATAGAAACGGAATTTTAAATATTTCTATCCCGAAAGTGACGGAAAAAGAAGCAAAATCACATAAATTAACAATATCATAACTTTGGAAACCGCCGCAGCCGTACTTCTAGAGATTACAAGGCTGTATTGATGCGGTAAAGGGTGGTATTTGCACCACCCTTTTTATAAAAAATGACTTATAGCAATAAAGCTAATACTTAAATCCAATGAAGTATGAAATATAACACGTTATCATATACTTGAAATCCTCATCGCTCAATCCTCTCGTTTAGAGAGGTTTTTTTTTAATTATAGATATTTGTATACATCCAGTAAGAGCGGATAATTTTTTTTACATAATTGTTAGTTTCAGGATAAGGTATTTGTTCTACAAATTCGTCAATATTGTTAAATTTAAGTGTTTTTTGCCAGCTCCTGACTGAACCGAGTCCTCCGTTATATGCTGCAAGAGCAAATAGAGCTTTGTTATCAAGTTGATACATAAGATTTGCGAAATAAATACTTCCAAGTTTGATATCATTGATACTTTGTTCTTTTTCTTTTTTGATATTATAATTTGCAATAAGTTCAGATTCTGTTGCCGGCATCATTTGCATCAAACCCTTTGCGCCG
>CASELB010000054.1 GCA_949288685.1 uncultured bacterium | reverse complement strand
GGTTGCTCGTTGTTAACCGGGAACAGCGCCCGAACCCGCAGTCTGTTTCCACTAATCACCCTGTCAAATCCAAAGCATCCCCATATTCATTTCTCAATGTGCTTGTTGTGCTATACAGTATAACCCCTTTTTATCTAAAAATCAATATTAATCGGGCTGGACAGAAGTTTTAACAGTATATTAAAAAAAAATAGCTATGTGTAACGCTGTTGCGGTTATGTACTTAAACAAATATTTACCCCTGCGGAAATTCGCTCTCACGCACTCTCTGCCCGATTGTGAAATATAGAAACTATAAATTAGTTTTGTGTTAAAATTCATTTATGAAAAGGTTGTTTTTACTTTTATTAATCATATTTCTTTTTCTTGCCTGTTTCGCAATCTATTACCAAAATTCTTTTTGCAGAATCCTGAATATTATCAGCCCTGCTGAATTTATAATTGACCTTAACCATAACGGTACGGCTGATATTGATGAAAGAATATTGTTACCGGATATCAAGCCGCTTATAAGTAATCAGGATAAACTTAACGGCGCTGAAGAGTTTATATTTAATGAACTTGCCAAAAATTATACTGAAGAATTGTTTTTTAATAAAAAAGTCAGATATTCAAAGAATAATCTGTTTTTTGATAATAAAAATTATACAGAAGAGTTTAATAAATCAGGATTTAACTATAAAACCGCGCCTGAGAAATACAAAGAACTGATACAATATATAAAAAATAACGAGTTTTATATTGTAAACATGCATAATCTTAAAGCGCACAAATACGGATGTCCGTATTCTAAAAAATCGGAAAATTATAAACTGTTTGAAAAATCAAAATTACCGCAAAAAACAACTTTTTGTAAAATATGCGCTCAAGGACTTAATTCTCCAAAACAACCGGCAGAAGTTACTGATACACAATCTTACGGGAATTTAAAAATTTTTTATACTGATTTTACAACCAAATTGAAACCGGATAAAAACTGCTCAACAAACGTTTGCAAGGAACTGCTTTCAAAAATAAATAATGCTAAGTCAACAATTGATATGGCGGTATACGGCTACCGTCAGGTTCCGCAGATTGAAGAGGCTATTAAATCTGCAACGGCACGCGGGGTAAAGATTCGTATGGTCTATGACCTTGACAGAAAAGGCGGTTCAATCTATGAAGACACGCTTAAACTTGCAGGTTTAATCCCTTCGTCTGTAAGTGATATAGAGGCGCAAAAATCTGTTAAAAACTCCTACGGTAACATTATTATGCATAACAAGTTCTATATTTTTGATAATGAATCGGTGTTTACAGGTTCTGTGAACTTAAGTCCATCAGATATGTCCGGGTTTAATACTAATACCGCTATTATAATTAATTCTCCCCGTGTGGCGGAAATTTATAAAACAGAGTTTGAGCAAATGTATAACAGTAAGTTTCATACTCTTAAATCAAAAACAACAGGCAACACAAATATAAAACTCGGTAATAGTATCGTATCTGTTTTCTTTTCTCCTCAGGATATGATAACCAAAAATCAAATTTTGCCTTTGATAAAAAATGCAAAAAAATATATTTACATCCCCGCATTTTTAATTACTGACAGATGGCTTGCCGAAGAACTTGTGCTTGCGAAAAAACGGAATGTGGATGTAAAAATAATATTGGACTCTCTTAATGCACATTCCAAATATTCTCAAATTAAATATTTAAGAGCCGGCGGAATTGATGTTAAAGCTGAAAATTATGCAGGTAAACTTCATTCAAAGACTATTCTTATAGATGATGAAATAACGGTTATAGGTTCCATGAATTTTTCAAAAAGCGGGCAGAATTATAATGATGAAAATGTGCTGATTATAAAAAGCAGTGAAATAACCTCAGCATATAGAGAATTTTTTGAATATTTATGGTCGAAAATAGACGATTGGTGGCTTATGTATATTCCGCGGACAGAGGGATTTGAGTCTATTGGTTCCTGCACAGACGGGGTTGATAATAACTATGACGGGATGACCGATTCAGACGATATCGGGTGTAAGTCTAATAAATAAATCCGCCCATCCCATTAGATTGAATATGTCCGTTGGGAGTAAAATATCCCCCTGCCCCGTCAGGGCTGATATGCCCGTTTGGTGTAAAATATCCTCC
>CASELB010000053.1 GCA_949288685.1 uncultured bacterium | reverse complement strand
TTTAGACCCTGAAACAAGTTCAGGGTGACAATTTTAATTTTTTAGCGTAAACTGTGATATAAATCCCCTATTTAATTTTCACGTGATAATTGTTAAGAAGTATTTAAATATCATTTGTTTGCACTAGGAAACTTGCTAAAGAAATGTTAAAATAAAGTGTATAATTGTAAATTTTTTCCTAAATTAAGGCAATTTTTTATATTAACGGTTGTTTAATAGTTGCAAGGTGTGGGCATAAGATTTTTTTATGAAAAACTTAGACAGTAAAAAGAAAATATCTTCACCAAACGGGAAGGACTTAATAGCAAAAGTTAATCTTTTGCGTGGAGGTGTGTCCTCTCCCCGCTCAGGCTTGTTTACAAATCCGCTTGAAAGACAAAATAACGGACTGGATTATGAAACCTTTATGACCGGTTTCTATGATTTAAACAAGATTAATAATCCGCATCTTCTTATTCATTATGTTTATAAAATTATTCCCCCCCAGGTAGGTTGTCGTTTTATTGCAACAGGGATTTATAACGAAAAATCAAATTGTCTTAATCTTAAGCTGCTGGATAAACTCGGAAATATATATTCGTCAAAGATTTTTCTTAATGATTCGGAAAATCCCGTTGTAAGGTGCTTTTTAAATTCTGAAACCATTATTACCGAAGATACGGAATTTCTTAAGTTTGCGTATTTCCATAACTCACCCGCACTTATTCTCCCGATGGTTTCACTTGGCAAAACTATAGGTGTGATGATTATTTCAGGCTCTAATTTGAACCGGAATATTCCGCTCTATAACTTTATTGCTGATTATACAGGTCTGGTTATTCATAACGGGATTTTGCTTGAAAAGTCAGGCGAAATGGAAAAAACTGACGCGCTTACCCAGCTTTATAATCACCGCGGATTTCAGGAGCGTCTGGCAAAAGAGTTTGGTGAGGCGGAAAAAAATAATAAATATCTTTCAATTGTAATGATGGATATTAATAATATAACAAAGATTAACAGAGAATTATCGCACGCCAAAGGTGATGAAGTTATCAAACTCGTAGGTGAGAAAGTCCGCCAGAATATTCGTGAAAACGATGTTGCCGGACGCTACGGCGGGGATGAAATAGCTATAATCCTTCCTGATACCGATGTTGCACAGGCAAAATATCTTGCAGAATACATTACGTATTCTCTTTCCTGCTGTTTTATTGATGATGTCGGACCTGTTAAAGTTTCTGTAGGTATTGCGACATACCCTGACTGTTCACAGGATAAAGAAAAATTACTGATTCTTGCCGAACAGGCGATGTATATATCACAGGCAAAAGGTTATAAAGACGGTATGTCAGCTATTATAAGTTCTTCAGATTTTAATTTCTGGGATGATATGGCACTTAAGTCTTATGCGGAAGTTATTACCAAGCGTCACGCGCAACTTGGAGTTAACTTCGAGGAAGAAATTATTGATAAATTTAATAATGAGCAAATCAAGTCTTCAAACCACCTTGCAGAAATTGCAACATCTCTGGCCGGCGCAATTGATGCAAAAGACCCGTATACCAAAGGTCATTCAACCTCTGTTTCAAGATACTCCGAGGCGCTTGCCCGCGCTATTAATCTTCCGGAACAGGAAATTGAACAAATTTCACTTGGCGCATTGCTTCATGACGTCGGGAAAATAGGTATTCCTGAAAATGTTTTACGTAAAACATCTAACCTTTCGGATGATGAGTGGAAAATTATGAAACAACACCCTGTAATAGGTGCTGAAAAAGTCCTTAAACCAAATCCTATTTTGCGGGAATTAATACCGATTGTTAAGTACCACCATGAGCGTATTGACGGCAAAGGGTATCCGGAAGGACTAAAAGGCGATGAAATTCCGCTGGCAGCACGTATTGTTGCAATTGCTGATACTTTCCATGCGCTGGTAAGTGACAGACCATACAGGAAAGGTATGCCGCTTGATAAGGCTTGTGAAATCCTTATGAGTGGTGCCGGTATTCAGTGGGATGAAGATTTGGTACGGAAGTTTATACAGATTGCACCTTCGTTATCTTCAATGATATAATATTTCTTAAAAGAGGGATTTTGTGAAATTTTCATTTATACACACGGCGGATATACATCTTGGCAGGGCTTTTGCGGATATTGATTATGAACTTTCCGCCGCTCAGAAAGAGATACTTGGTAAAGCGCATGAAAAAGCGTTTACAGAGTTGTGTGAGTTTGCAACAGAAAAAAATGTTGATTTTGTTCTTGTTGCCGGTGATACTTTTGATGATTGTGAGCATGATTTGCATTCAAGATTGGTTTTGTTTAATAATCTTAAACGCCTTGAAAATTGTAAAACCGCAGTTTATATTGTCCCCGGAAACCATGACCCTGCATCTTCCTATACTAAAGAACTGGGGTTTGAAAATTCTGAATATATAAAAATTTTTGGTGTTAATTTACCATCTGAACCGCTTGGTATTAAAAATAAAATCGGTGAAGATATTGCAATAATTTATCCTTTCGGGTTTAAAACAAAAGAGTATTCCGCATCACCATGTAAGGTTCTTGAAAAATCAAAAAGTTCAACACTTTTTAATATAGGATTGATTCATTGCGACAAATCCGGTGATATGAAAAATGTTTACGCGCCTTGTACCGAAAAAGAACTTTTGGAGCTAAACTACGATTATTACGCTCTCGGGCATATCCATAAACCGGATACAGGCGGAAAGATAGTTTATCCCGGAACTATTCAGTCCCGTTCGCGCAAGGATACGGGTGAGCACGGCTTTTGCTATGTAACGGTTGATAATAACCGGATTGTATCAAATGAGTTTATTAAGTGTGATAAGGTTAGATATTATGATTTAACGGTTTCTGTGACAGAGAACGAGACAGAGTTGGACATGGTTACAAAACTTCAGTCGGAACTAAGCGGGCTGTCTTCCGGTATAGAGCTTGTAATTATTAATCTTACATTGGAGGGGATTTGCAGGTATAAGAAAACGTCTGCGGAAGTCCTTAAACAGGAATTATCTACAGAGAAAATTGTTGTTTCAAATTTAACGGATAATTCGGTATATGATGTGGATGTTGATTTAATAAAATCATCAGGCGGAATGTTAACGCAAATTCTGGCTGCCGCGGAAAATGATCTGACTGTAATTTCGGAAGAGACAGATAAAGAACTTGCAGAACTTTTTAAATTTACGGATGGAGTTGATAAAAGTTTATTGGAAAATAAAGCTGTTTTGATTGCGGAAAATATTTGCAAGGAAATTTACGGAGGTGAAAATGACTAACAAACTTGTTATAAATTCCGTAAAAATCAATTCAGTAAACGGTCAAACACTTCCGTTGAAAGATTTTAGTGATGGGTTTAATGTCGTCTGCGGTGCAAATGAAGCCGGTAAAAGTACCATGATGAAGTTTCTGAAAGACGCGTTATTTGCGCCTAAAGATTTAACCGGCGATATTGAATTAACGAAATCGGGAACAAAATATCAAATTAAGGTTGAAGGTAAAAAAAGTAAAAATGCACGTTTAAAAGTACTTGCCCCGGAAAATAAAAGTATTGAAGAGGTGTTGGAAGGATTTGACCAAAACTTCTATCAGAGAGCGTTTACTATAAATCTCGGAGATATTAATAATATTGATTCTGAATTATTTAGTCTGATTCAGGATCACAATGCCCCGGTGCTTGCAGAGTATAAATCGAGACTGGAAGAAGAGTTAAAGGAATATTTGACAGGCGCCGGAAAGCCGAATAAAAAGCTGTGCGGGATTGTAACAGATATTGCGGATATTGAAGCAAAAATCCGTGACCTGTCGGGTAAAGAAGAAGAATATGCAAAGGTTACGTCAGCTATTAATACGGTTTTTGCGGCAATAGAAAATACGCAAAAATTAATAGATGATAAAGAAAAATTTATTGCCGGACAAGCTCTTAAAGAACAGATGTCCGAGCTTTTGAACGAGACTGAAACATTAAAGAAGTCATTTAACCGGAAACTTTTTGATAACAAACAGATTTTTTATGATATAGCGACCAGAGCCGCACTTATTTCAGGGTATTTAGAAGAAATTAATAATATTGTTCTTTCTCAAATTCCGCGTCAAATAGATGAAAGTATAACCGGTATAAAATTAAGATACAATATTGCTGTTATGCCGGAACAAGTTGAAAATATTGATGTTTCACGAGAAAGAGAAGAGCAGGTAAGAAATTACCTTGAAGAGATTAATAATAAAAAGAATATGTTATCTAATCTGGATGATAAGATACAGGATATTAGTAAAAATCTTCAAGAGTTGGAAATTGAGATTAATAATCTGAAATCTAAGTGTGAAATATTACACATTACAGATGGTGAAAAATATGAAAGGGCTTTAAATGAATTAAAAGCAGGAGTCACAAGTCTTGCGGATTTATCGGACAATACCGGCGGAAAGAAAAATCTTCTTTCAGCTATTTTCAATCTTATCATTGCAGTATTTCTTATCGGACTTGGTGTATATATATTGCTGCGTTATGGTTGGGCAGGGCTGCCGGTTATTGTATCGGGTGTGATTTTGTGCGTGCCGGGGATTTCTTCTTTGTTCCTGAGTGGCGGGAATGATAAGGCTAAAGAAATATATGGTTATTTGAAAAATCGTGTTATGCCGGTTTTAGACAGAGATGAATTTTTAGAAACTGTATCTTCGCTTAATCAAATTGTGTTTGAAACGGAAAGCAGATTAAATGAATATAAGTCATTAGTAGCTGATATTAATAATAAAAAACAAAAAGTTGCAGATTATGAAGCAGAAAGAGCGATTACAGAAGAAAAGAAAGCTGTTGCCTCTAAAAATATTGATGAAAATACTACTGTTTTAAACGCCTTAACGACTATTGACGGGAAAATTCTTCCGGCAAAAAATTTTTTAGATATGCTGGCAGAAATCCGTTCGGTAAGAGAACTTATAGCGCAGGCAAATTCGGGAAATTCACGTAAACTTGAATTAGAAAAGGAATGTGATAATTATTTTCAAAATTTTGTAAATTTTTTAACGGCAGCGGAACTTGATAATACGATTAATCCGTCAGCTTTAGGGGCAAAGATTTCCGAAGTACAATCTTTGATTGAAGAGAATGATAAGTATAAAAATAAAATTGATGATAATATTTTAAGAATAAGCGACTTAGAACAAAAAATTTCACAAATTCCGTTAAAAGATACATCTCCTGACAGAACGTTAGAAGAGCTTGTTGCTGTTAAGGAAGAACTTATAAGAGAACATGCCGGTCTGTTGCAGGAAAAGCGCGGGCTTGAAGAGTTTGAAGGCATTGTAGGGTTAAGAAACGAAAAGAATTTAATGCAAAACAGGCTTAATGATATTATAAGTGATTTATACTCAAAGAAATTGGCTCTAAATATAATTGATTATGCTGAGAAAAAACAGCGTTCTATAGAGCCTAATTTAATGAGCGCAGAAAAACTTTTAAGAGAAATAACGGGCGGAAAATATATAAATGCAAATTTTGCCGGTAAAACTATTACCAGTAAGGACGGAGAGATAAAACAGGACGCGGAACTGAGCCGCGGTACGCGTGAACAGTTGTATCTGGCATTCAGACTCGGGTATGCTTTGAATTATGGAAGTGACGGCTCTAAATACCGTTTACCGTTAATTATTGACGATGCTTTTGTAAATTTTGACAGAGAAAGACTATGTGCTGTACTGAATGCCTTGAAAGAATTTGCGAAAACAAATCAGGTACTGTTTTTTACCTGCCACAGGGATTATATTCTGTCTTTGGTTAAAGAAATTAATGCGGAAATTAATATTGTTGATATTTAATTAAGCTGCCGGCATGGAGTCTACTGTGTAGCTGTTATCAATAATTATTGTATTTCTGATAAATGAATGAGCCATTAGCAGCAGATACGGGTTCATTTCATTAGTTGCGGAAAGATTTACTTTTGCCTGATGCTCGTCTTTATCTTCCTGTTTGGTTATAAGTGTTTCTATATCGATATTTGTTTGTACGGAGTTATTTTTCATTTCATCTGTCAGGCGCTTTTTTAAAAGTTCTTTTGGGAATTCTTCGGAACATAAGATTAAGACATCTACGGAATTTTTTGTTGTAAGGGTTAAGGAGCCTTTTACGTTTCCGTAATTCTTAGTCTGGATAAGAACTGTTATAACAGAGTTGGAACTTTCGTCCTCCTCCGGCGGGGCACCTACTTCAAGTTCAAAACCTACGCCCTGCGGCAATGGCAGCCACGGAAGATAAAGGAGCATAAGGCTCTTTAATGTTGACTGCGGGTTATTATCTTCAATCATTGAAACACAGGAATTAAGAAGGTTCATTGTTTCTAAAATCTGGCTGTTGTCTATACCTTGTTTAGAGGCGTTTGACATAACTGCTATTAGCTGGGTCATTGCAGCACGTGAGTTTGCACGTATAATTGAGGCAACATCACTCATTCTTATAAGTCCGCTGAATATCAAATCCAGTTGCTGCTGCATTTGCTGGTTAAGGACTGTTTGATTATTGGTTTTGTTAGTTTGCATGAGTTGTTTAATGTCCTCGGCATCGCTAAAAATTTGCATAAACTGAAGATTATTCATTATATTCCCGCGTTCCAGCCTGCTTTGCTGCAGCTTAAGCATTAATTCCGCCAGTGATTGCGGCAAATTTAAGAGCATTTTGATATATGCGGAACGTTCTTGACCTGCAATATAATTCATTTTTAACTGCTGCTGTGTTATTGTTTGAATTTGCATTTCTCGGATTAAGTTCTGCGCACTTGTATTGGCGGCAGCAGAAAATCCGGTATTAGAACCTGTTACATCTGCCCCCGCAGTACGTATACCTGTGTATAAGTTTTGTCCCTGCAGCCCTGCAATTATACGAGAAACATTAATATTTTCCATATTTTAATTATAACAATTATGTAAGTTTAGTCCAGTTTTGCATTATCCTCTTGCCCGGCTTTTGTTTCTTCTATGTCGTCATCATTCTCATTGAGTTGTCTCATTTTATTTATGACTTTTTCATCAATTTTGGGCTGCGGAATTTCTATTATTTCTTTGTATGACTTCTGTTCAAACAGGTCAGGGATACCGTTTTTATTCTTGTCGGCAGCTATTTCAATAAAGGTTTCCGCTCCGACAATAAGACCTATTGTCGAAGATATTATTTTTGCTATACCGTTTTTAGCAATGGTATTAATAAATTTTTCATCAAACCGTTTTAAGTCTTCCGGTGTTAAGTCCTGAACTTTTGTTTTTACGGTTTTTGCGTACCTTTCAAGCTCTATATCTTTGTGAATGCCTGTTCTTGAATAATTTTTAATTTTTGTCGGTGTTTCAATAAGGAATGATTTTATTCCTCTCATGAAGGCATTACCTTTTTCGGGGTTAAGATTTTCCAGAGGTTTTGTACAAAAGCGAAAACACTTTCTAAGTCCGTCAGCTATTGAATCAAGATATATTGTATGGTGTATTAATGAGTCCATTACAGATTTGGTAATCCGTTTGCCTGTAAAAAATGCTGCGACCGCAAGACCAACAGTCATTAATATATTAACAGCTTTTCTGCTTTTTGTTTTTCCCTCGTTTGCTATATCTGTAATGGTATTATTAACAGTATCTACACCCGGAATTTTATCTAAATCATCGATGCTCAATGCCGCGTATGTACCGGTTTGTTTCCCTTTTGTATTTTCTGTACCCCTGAATACCGGAGATTGTATATTTGTATTCAACCCTACAGGCATATTAAACTCCTATACACTACCTATATATAATAAAACATCAATTCCGTAAAAATTGTTTATTTTTTATTATATTTAATACGTTTTGTTACAAAAGTTAATATTTGAGGGCTTGTAATTATTTTATTAAGCTGAAAGCCAGGATTTTATCAATATTAACGTGAAGCCAATCAAAATTCTGGCTCGGGTATTCTTCGCAATCACCGTTATCTTCACAGGGATAGAGGTCATTTAAATAAATAACAATAGCATCGGTAAGGTTTAAAAAATAGTCATTGTTGCATTCATCGCATTTATAAATGTGCCCGACGATTTTGAGTCTGTTTGTAAAAATTACAACTTTATCAGTGTTACTTTTTTCTATTATATATTTTATTTTTTTTATCATATCGGTCATTCAAGTAAATCTCCTTCTTTTTTATTATTTTGTTAAATTTATTTTTTAACCATACACTTTCGGGGAATTTTTATACTGTACTATGTATTTATTTCCTGCTAAAATTAAAACAGATTAGAGGAGAACAAGATGGTAAAATCAATAATACTTGCAGCGGGTAAGGGCACAAGGATGAAATCCGGGCTGCCGAAAGTTTTACATACAATTTTTGATAAACCGCTGCTCGGGTATGTTCTTGATGCTGTTAAAAATAGCGGCATGATTGATTACTCTTATGTTATAACAGGTCACAAACATGAACAGGTTGACAGTTATGTGAAAGAAAATTATGATTTTGCCGGAACGATACTTCAATCTCCGCAGCTCGGTACCGGACATGCTGTAAGTATGGCACTTGATGCTCTGAAAGGGTATAATGGTGAAGTTGTTATTTTATGCGGGGATACTCCGCTTATTAAGCCGGAAACAATAAAAAATATGATTATATCGCATCGCAAGAATAGTGCTGATATCACGGTAATGAGTGCAGTATTTGAAAATCCGACAAATTACGGGAGAATTATCAGAGAGCAGGACGGTACTTTAAAGGAAATTGTTGAAGAAAAAGATGCAGATGAATTTCAGAAAAAGGTAAAGGAAATTAATGCTGGGATTTACTGTATTAATTGGGATAAAGTAAGTGTTGCATTCTCAGAGTTGAAAAATAATAATAAACAGGGAGAATATTATTTAACGGATATTATAAAATGGGGCAGAGAAAAAGGGCTGCGGGTCGGAGCGTATGTTATTGAAGATAACAATGAAATTTTTGGTATTAATTCAAGAAAAAATCTGGCAGAAGCCTCCCAAATACTCCATGATGAAATAATTGAATATCACATGGCAAACGGGGTTACTATTGTGTCGCCCGAAACCACCTGGATTTCGCCGGATACAGAAATTGGCGGGGATACAATTATTTATCCTAACTGTTATATTAACGGCAGAAATAAAATTGCATCCAATTGTAAAATAGGACCGTTTGCACATATAAGAGGTGGGGTCGAGCTTGATGAATTTGTAAAAATCGGTAATTTTGTGGAATTGAAGAAAGCAAAAGTAAAATCTCATACAAACATTTGTCACCTTTCTTACGTAGGTGATGCGGAAGTCGGAGAAAATGTTAATATCGGCGCGGGTACTATTACTGCAAATTATAATCCTCTTACAAAAGTAAAGAGTAAGACGATAATAGAAGATAATGTTAAAATAGGTTCAAATTCCGTTCTTGTTGCTCCGGTAAAAATAAAAGAGGGTGCAAATGTCGGTGCCGTCGGGGTTATTACGAAAGATGTCGAACCCTGGTCACTTGCTGTTACCCGTGCACCGTTAAAAGTGTTGGAAGGCTGGGTAAAAAAAGTTTTAAAAAATGATTAAGCTGAAACAGTACAAAGAAATTATCCATAAATGTTCTAAGTGCGGACTCTGTCAGGAATCCTGTCCTGTGTATCTGGAAAATGGCAATGAATGCAGTACTGCGCGCGGTATTCTTGTACTGCTCAGAGGTATTATAAACGGAGAAGTCCAGTTTAGAAAAGATATAAACAGGTATCTTGATAAATGTTTGAGGTGCGGTAAATGCGTTGAAGTTTGTCCAAGTGAAATACCTTTTGAAGATATTATTTTTGCCGCTAAATGCCGTTATCTTTATTGTACGCCAAAAGGTTTGTTTATAAGGATTTTGCAATCTGCTGCGGTGAAAAAGCTGTTTAATCCCGCGCAGAAAGTAATATCCGAAAAGTTTGATACAAAAGCTCTGTATTTTGGCGGAAATTTTAAAGATGTTTTAAAACTTCTTAATTCAAATTCCGTTGAACTGTTAAATCCTGTCGAATCCGGCTGGGGGATGGAATATTTGTTAAGCGGGAATATTATACGGTTTAGAAAGAGTCTTAATACGGCAATGAAACTTATTGCGGAACTCAATCCCAAATTTATTATAACGGATATTCCGTCAGATAAATTCCGGGGGATTTTAAAGAATTATGGCGGGTACAGCCCGAATATTGATATAAAGTATGTTGGTGAATATTCAGGCGGAGAAAAGTTTGCAAGCCGTTTTTTTAATCCGCGTTATGCTGAAAAATTGATTAAAGAAATTAAAGAGAAAGTACATCAATAAATTTTTTGTAATCTTCTTTTGGCGTGTTGTATGGTGTTATATCAAAAATTTTACAAAATTCTTCCGCAACTGCAGGATTAAGATTTTTGGCGGCGCATTTTCCCATAAATATTTTTTTTACTCCAAAGTGCAGCAGATTTAAGATAAGATTTGTAATATGCTTATCACATCTTGGTACAAACGCTGTTATCGGAATTTCCGAGATGTCAAATTTTTCTTTAATAATAGTCAGGATTTCAAATATTGCATATATGCTGTAACAGTGTTTTATATTTATAATATTTTTTCTTTCATAACTGTTTGCAAAATTTATAACAAATATATCATCAGGCAAAAGTTTAATGAATTTGTCAAAATAATTTTTGTCTTCAATTGTTTCGTTATCGTGGGTAATAAAACATATTCCGGATATATTTTCCCCGTTTAATAACTCAATTTCCGCTTTTACTGTTTGAAGATTGAAACCGACAATTTCACTGTCATATTTTTTGCCGCGCTTAAATCCTTTAGAGTCAAGGGCTGCAGCGATAAGAGGTTCATAGTTTGAATTTTCTATTTTTAAGACGCCCTGCGGAACCACAATATCCGTAGTGAATAATCTTCCGCGGTATAAACTTTCAATATTATCTATAGAGTGTCTGCCTATAAAAATGGCACCCGGAAATGTGGAAAAATCAAGCAGAGTATTCCCGCTCCCTTTACCGTAATGACCTTTCAATTCTTCGTAGGCGCGGATAGCGGGATATGTGTGCGCGGCAAGCATTTCTCCGTGGGTATAAATATCTATACCCATATTTTTTGCAGCGTCAAGAATATTTACAAGTTCTTTTATATTAGTACCTTCTACAAGAATTGCTTTATTAGGTGATGTGGAAAATGAGACAATTGCCTCATCCGGTGTTCCGTAGAGCTGTTTTTGAATATCCGATAATTGTTTTATAATTGCAAACTCTTCTTCTGCAGCGTTATATAAAAGTGATTTTAAATCATCATTTGTAATTTTTTTTATATTTAATGCATCAAGTAATTCTAAGACAGTATTGTAGGCTCTTTCGGAATCTTCACCATAGGTATGCAGTTTATAAATGTATGTCGTGATACTTTTAGCCGTAAAAAATATAAGTTCTTGAACAGTTTTTGGGGTTGTTTCTTCTTCTCCTCTTTTATTGTACTGTTTTTCACCAAGTCTGATAGATGTTATAACGTTGCAGCTTTTTTGTTCATCAAACGCTGATTCTATTAATTCAGGAGTCAATGCTCTTTCTTCACAGGCAGAAATATACTTTTGTTTTAAAGATTCAAGTTCCTTAGTAAATGTACATATAACGTTTGAAAAAGTGTTGTCTGATATTTCAGGATTTGAGACAAATGCTGATAAAGTGTTTAGTATTAAACTTTTGATATTTTCATCATCAATATTAAACTGCTTAAGTTTAAGGGTATAACCTGCAAATTCTCTTAGATATAAAAGGATTATTTCCTGAATGGATGCCATTCTGGGGCTTATAGTGCAAACGCCTCTTGAGGTGCAATTGTCATATCCGTAGTCTTCAAAGTAATTATGGAACATAGTAATTATATGTTACTCTGCGATTAAATAAAAAACATTGGACTATCGGGCTAAAAACTTACTGCAGTATGCCGTATCTTTCTGATGGATTTTACCGCTTTTCTAAGAGCCATTCTGTATCCCGCAAATAAAACAATTGCCGCAAAAATCCACGCTAACGGGGTCGCCAGACAGACTCCGAGGTAGCCCATGTATGCGCATAATATAAATGCGGCTGCCGTTCTTGCAACAAGTTCTGCAAGTCCTGATATAAGCGGGGCTTTTACTTTGCCCATACCTTGCAAAACGTTTCTGTAGAGAATAAGCGTGCCGAGGAAAAAGTAAAATATAACAATAATATGAAGATATTGCATTGCAAGAGAAACAACCTGTTCATCAGGTTTGTCAAGAAACAGTCCTACAAGTGTTTCGCCGAGTCCGCAAATTAAAATTGCTGCTATTGCCGACATAATTAATACAAGCAGCATTGATGCTTTAGAACCTTCTTTTATTCTTTTTAATTTTCCGGCACCGAAGTTTTGTGCGGTAAATGTAGCCGCTGTTGCTCCCAGTGTAATCAGACTTTGAGAGAATAACTGGTCTATTCTTACGGCTGTAGTAAATGCGGCTATTGCTGTTGAGCCTAATGTATTAAGTGCAAACTGGACAGCAATAATTCCTATTGTGAGGACAGACATTTGTATTCCCATAGGAAATCCTATTTTTAAATGTTCCATTGCAAAACTTTTATCAAATTTCCAGTCGCTTTTTTTGAGTTTTAATATAGGAAATTTTTTAAACATATAAAAAGCGCACAGAATTGCGGAAACTCCTTGTGAAAGGACTGTCGCGATTGCGGCTCCCCCGACTCCCCAGTGAAGGCTTAATATGAAATATAAATCAAGAATAATATTTAAAACAGAAGCAATGATTAAAAAATAAAGCGGGGTTTTGCTGTCTCCAAGTGCTCTTATTACGTTTGACAGAAGGTTGTAAAACAGAATGGTTCCAAGCCCGAGGTAACTGATAAACATATAAATATATGCCTGGTTAAAAATGTCTGCCGGAGTGTGCATTACTGTTAATACAGGTCGTACCAGCGGTACGGTTATTGCGGTAAATAAAAGCGTTGTTATTATACAAAGTATTATAGAGGTGGTGAAAGATTTTCTAACTCCTTCATAATCTTTAGCGCCGAAGCGTTGTGCCGTTATAATTGTTAAACCTTGAGTGTATGCAAATAAAAAACCTATTATAAAGAATATCATAGGTCCCGTTGCGCCGACGCCGGCAAGTGCTTTCAGCCCGAGGGTTCTTCCGACTATCAATGTATCAAAAAAACTGTACAACTGCTGGAATACATTACCAAACAACAGAGGTATCGTAAATATTACTATTTCTTTTAACGGTTTCCCTTGTGTTAAATCGCGTTCAGCCATATTCTTAAAATCTCTCTGTCTACATGATAAAACTTACTTTTTTTGTTGTCTACACAAAATTATCTATTTTATATTGACCAAAGGATTAATATAAAATTCAACCTTATGATTGATGTATGCGGGCATGTAATA
>CASELB010000052.1 GCA_949288685.1 uncultured bacterium | reverse complement strand
GTTGTCAAAGGTGACGACGATGATGACGATGACGGCGATGATGACGATATAGGCGGCAACGACGGTGATGAACAGGAACCAAAACCAACGCCATCTAAACCTGTATCAACGGGCAACAATGGCGGAGGATCTTCCTACACGGACGGAACCTTTAATACCCTGTATTCTGACCAGCCATGGGTATCTAAAAAGGTAGTCGGTACTGTGAACACAAATGTTCAAGATACCGGGCGTAAAGATACAATAAACGACGGGCACACTACTACCAGACCAACAGATGCAAATGGGAATCAAGTCGGAATCTATCAATCAGGAAATGGTGCAAGACTATAAACTCAAAAACCGGCAGAAAAATCTGCCGGTTTTTCTATATTACTAAAACTTCACAATTTTTCTCAACCCGCGCGGCTTATCAGGGTTTCTGTGTTTTTTAACAGCTATTTCAAGTGCAAGAAGCTGGCATATAACAACATTTGCAAACATATACTGCAATTCATTTTCGCACTCTATATTAATAGTCATATTTGCACGTACATCCGCATTGGGTTTGCCAATAACATACAATGACGGATTATAATCCTTTTTAATATTTTGTAAATACCTTGATGAAGTATATGAAATATCACGCAAAGAAAGGTACAAGAGCACACTCTTATTATTAAGAACAGCGACATGCCCGTGCATAAATTCTCCGAGAATTACTGCGTTAACGTTAAGGTACGAAGTTTCTTTAATTTTTAATGACGCCTCTTTGGCAAGTGAATACGCAATACCATCAGCAGCAATAACTATGTTCTTAGATTTAGCAACGAGTCCGGCAAGCTGCTTAATTTTTTTTCTCATATTTAAGGCTTTTGTCACTATATCAGGAATATAATTTAAAGACTCACGATAAGATTTTACATACTCATTTGTCTCGTCATGATTTTTGGCAAGTGTAAGCGCAACTATCAACAATGAAAGCATTTGTGCAGTAAATGACTTTGTTGCGGCAATACCCAGCTCTTTTCCGGCAGAACAACATATCCGATAATCACATAAATCCCAGATTGTAGAACCCTCTTTGTTAGTAATACAAAGTGTAGGCAAATGTCCGAACTCTTTTACACGCCTGACAGCACCGAGCGTATCACTTGTTTCACCGGACTGGGTAATAAAAATATATAACAACCCTTCATCATGCGGAATAACACTTTTTAGTAAAAACTCGCTTGAATAAATAGCGCGGGTCTCGACACCTGAAATTCGCTCAAGCAAATCAACCGCAAAACGGGCGCAGTGATAAGACGACCCGCTTGCAACAATTACAACCCTGTTTACATTCTCAGGTATTGAAACTTTTTCAGCACCGTCATGGTAAGCATGAATGATATCTGCAAGCACCATCGGCTGCTGATATATTTCACTTTCCATCCAATATTTAAATTTTGAGTGTTTTAGTTTTTTATCACGCATTATCCGAGAATTTCTTTTAAAAGAGCATTGACTGTTTGAGGATTAGCTCTTCCCTTAGTTTCTTTC
Organism: uncultured bacterium; assembly: GCA_949288685.1. GTDB lineage: Bacteria > Cyanobacteriota > Vampirovibrionia > Gastranaerophilales > Gastranaerophilaceae > CALUTH01. The sequence continues at coordinate 5,489 of CASELB010000052.1, read as the reverse complement.
ATTACCTGTCCTACAAAGAAGCCGAGTAACTGGGTTTTACCGTTTCTATAAGCCTCAACCTGGGGAGCGTTTGCATCGACAACTTTTTGCACAATTTCCTTAATTGCACCTTCGTCTGTTATCTGCGAAAGTCCTCTTTTTTCAACAATTGCACTTGCCTTTTCACCGTCTTTCATCATATCAATAATAATTTGCTTACCGATATTATTGGAAATAACTGCTTTTTCAATTAATTGTATAAGCTCGACAAGGTTTTCCGGTGTAAGTTTTGTATCTGTAATCTCTATTTTTTCTTCCTTAAGATATGCTGCAATTTCACCCATAATAAAGTTTACTGCAATTTTCGGAGTAGCGCCTAATTCAAGTACTTTGTCAAAGAACATGGCAAGCGGCATTTGTTCAACAATAACAGAAGCATCATACTCGCTTAAGCCTAATCCCATGTATCTTTCACGCTTTTGCCCGGGAAGTTCAGACATGGTTTTTCTAATATTTTCAACCCACTCACGTGAGATTTCAAGCGGCATCAAATCAGGTTCAGGAAAATATCTGTAATCATGTGCATCTTCTTTACCTCTCATTGAGCGGGTTTCACGGGCATTATCATCCCAGAGTCTTGTCTCCTGAACAACTTTTCCACCCTCTTCAACAATTTCAATCTGGCGGTCAATTTCGTATTCAATAGCTCTTTGAAGTGCAGAAAAACTGTTTACATTTTTAATTTCCGCACGTGTACCAAACTCTTTAGCCCCCTTTGGCATAATAGAAATATTAGCATCACACCTCATTGAACCTTCTTCAAGGTTACCGTCACAAACACCAATATAACGTACAATATTTCTAAGTTCTTCCATATACATTCTTGCTTCTTCACTTGATCGCATATCCGGTTCTGAAACAATTTCTAACAGCGGCGTACCTGCACGATTGAGGTCAACCAGCGAGTATGATGAGCCCGCAAGCCCTGCAGCACCTGCGTGAACAAGTTTACCTGCATCTTCTTCCAGGTGTGCTCTGGTTATACCTATCTTTTTACCCTTAATTTCAAGATAACCGTTTACACAAATCGGTTCATCATACTGAGATATCTGATACCCTTTCGGTAAATCCGGATAGAAATACTGTTTGCGGTCAAATTTGCAACGCGGCGGGATTGTACAATTTAGTGCCAGACCTGTTAAAATTCCCATATTAACAACTTCTTTATTTAACACCGGCAACACTCCTGGCATACCAAGGGTAATTGCACTAATATGAGTATTTTGTTCACTTCCAAACTCCGTACTGTCCGGTGCAAATATTTTAGACTTAGTTTTTAATTGTGCGTGGACTTCCAAACCGATTACAACTTCGTATTTATCTCTCAAACTTTCCATTTCTACCTCATAAAATAACTGTTATTATATGAAAAGTTTAGCACAAAAAAAGCAGGGATGTATACAAAATATTTTAGTAACCATTCAGGGCGGGAATAAATGGCATCTCTGTACTACTGCTATACAAATTATATTTTACTAAATGAGCAAATTTTATTTCAGGGGCTAAAGCAAAATTTGCATAAGATTCCGAAACCGTCTTGGATTATTCGGGGCATCGAAAAATTCAACATTTCCAGACACATTACAGATTCCTGCCTCTCAAAAACGATACTTCAATCGTTTTTTCGGCAGAGTGCTCCACACTACCGAAAATCCGCAAGTTCGGAATGACAGGAATAAAGTTGTCATCCTGAATTCATTTCAGGATCCAAAACAGGTCCTTGTAAGAGATGCTGAAACAAGTTCATAATGACAGAAAAAGCTATGTCTCACCTTAAGCATAGTTTAATCTAGAACCTGTATTCAAGTTCTCCCTGGAATCCTATACCCGTTCTGCCAACATTTCTTAAAATTACCTGTGCAAAGAATGATAATCTGTCTGTCAATTCTTTACTGATACCAAAACCGTATTGTAAGTATCCGCGTTTCATCCAGATTTCAGGCAGCTCAACTCCTGATGCCATACCGGATACTCCGCCTACGCAATTATACACATACGCAACTGTCGCAAATATATTCCAGGTTTCTTCCTGCCATATAAAGTTCACACCCGGCGCTACATTTAACCCGTTAAGCGTTCCTGTTGTCATACCTATTTGTCCGTAATTGGACTGCCATTTTGGTCCGCCAAAGAAATTGTAAGAAACAGTCGCTGACGGCTGTACAATAAACTTATCCTTAATACGCCAGTTATATGCACCTTTCAAAGCAGTACCCGCATAATAATTCATATCCTGATCATTATTTCCGCGGACATTCATCTCTACATTATAAAGTCCTGCATACCCTAAAACAGAAGCTATCCAGTTTCTGTTAAAGAATGTACCCATAGCACCGACCTGTCCGCCGTTTTCATAAGCACTTACGCCCTCAAAGGACTGATGTGCACCGTTATAGCCCATATATAGTGTAGGTATCCAGCTCCATCCTTTGCCTATATCAAATGTTCCCATATCAACACCAACAAGTGAGCCGTAAGCACTATTCTCAACAGCCAAATCCTCTGTCATACGCAGGGTTTCAAAATTCCCGTAAGTCTTAACCCACACACCCGGGTCATGGCGTGAATAATTATACCCGGGGATTACATCAGTATCCTGTATTGCAAGCCGATTTGCCAAAGATGATTTTACCAGTGTTTGCGGAGTAAGCATTACTCTGTCAAATAAAATATCGTTAACAACAAGCTGGTTCATCATTTGCGCAACAGACACCACCTGACCGCGATAAGCCTGTTTGTTATATCCGGTAACATTAAGGAAGTATGTACCGTCATTAGCATCAGATGCCGAAAGCTGATATCTGTTAACCGGTGTTACAAGTTCATCAGCCGTAGTTGTAAATTTAACATTATCACCAATATCATCCGCGTTAAATATATTGCCTAAACTTACTGTTTGTGAAGGCATTGATGCACCCGGATTGCTCTGGATTAAATTAAAATCAGAAATATTTATAACCGCATCCTTAGAACCGTCTGTTGACGAAATACTTGTAAAATCAAATGTATCTGTCGTATAAGAATTGTTAACAGCGTTTTCATAAATATCAATAGTAAAATCAGACCTGCCATTAACATTATCAATAATAAGTCCCCCAAGTGAATTAGCTTCCACCGCGCCATTAACAGAAGAAATCAAGCCTGCAGACTTAACATTTATATTCTCATTAGCCCAGGCAGATGCAAGATTAATCCTTGATGCTCTGTCAAGTTCTACTGTTCCGGATTTTAAAATATCGTTTGTATTATCGTATAGTTCAAGGACCGTATTTGATAGTGATAACGTGCCGCCCGTTGTTTCAAGATTTGCAGTAGTAATATCACCGCCTGCACCAATACCGGTGTCTGAATTGGCAATTGTTAATTTACCGCCGTCACTAACATTGACCTTACCGCTCCAGTCGTCAGTCTGCGACCCTTTACCAAGATTATCAAATGTTACATTGCCGGATTCAACATTCAGCGTAGAACCTGATGCTATTGTTATATCAGTAGCAGAGGCAATATCTGTATCACCGGATGTTGTAAATACTGAATTATTAGTAAGATTAAAGTTAGAATTACCGGAAGTCTTAAGCTCACCGCTGTGTTCTTCACCATTTGCTATTGTTAAATTCCCGTTATTACCCAGTTCCACAGTACCGCCTGTTATAGAGCTCAATGCATCATTAACTGTCAGCCCCGCACCGTTATCAATATGTAATACGCCACCGGTTTGATTATAGGAACTTCCGTCTGTTTCATGAAGGAAATTGTCTGTTAAAGTAAATCTACCTTCGGACATTGTTATACTGCCTGCCCAATCATCATTTGATGCAGCATTTGCGTCAAATGTAACCTCACCGCCTGATATATCTAATGTTGAATTTTCATCAACTACTGTTGTAACACCTTTATTTACAACTAAATTTTCACCGAGCGATGTATTTGAACCCAGGATTTTTAATGTTCCGGATTCAGCTTCAAACTGTCCTGCCTGTGTAACATTCTCAAGAATTAATGTACCGTCTGCAAGAGAAATCTTGCCTTCCCAGTCGTCGGTTCCGTCCACAGTAACTATTGCATCATTATTAATTCCAAGATTTCCGTATATTCCAAGTTCAGTTTCAGCAGTAATTTCACCGCCGACAACTGATAATCCGCTGCCTTCATTAATCGTTATTGCATTAGCAGTTGTATCAGTAGTAATTGAAACAGTATTCTCTTTATTATTATCAATGACAAGTGAAGAATTATTTTCTAAACCGATATTGCCGGAAGAAATACTACTGTTACCCGATGCAGTAAGCGAGCCGCCATCCACTGACACTTCGCCTCCTGAAATAGAAGAGCCGTCATTTAACGTTAAATTACTTCCTTCAATCGTTAAACTGCCGCCTGTTTGATTGTATGCAGAATTTGCAGAAGTAACTTTATCGGCAGATAAATTCAAGCTGCCGTCTGCAATACTAATATTACCATTCCAGTTGTCATTATCGTTAATATTAACTACAGTATCCGAACCTGCTATTGACAAATCTCCGGATATATCAAAGATAGAATCGGCTGCTATAGTCCCGCCATTAAGTGTTAGCGATGAACCGCTTTCAATGCCGAGAGTTGAACTTTCATCCGTCGTTATACTTGCGGCATTTTGCGCATTATTATTAAATACGAGATTTCCTCCGGTTACGTTTATAATACTGTCACCCGTGACGGAGCTGCCTTCATTCAAAGTAAGACTTGATGATAAATCAAGCGTACCGCCTGTCTGAGTAAAGGTTGAATTCGTTGTTGTATCTTTGTCCGTTGATAAAGACAGATTACCGGACGCCAGAGTAACATCACCACTCCAGTTATCTCCGGTGTTAATTTGAACATCACCGCCTGCAACTGTCAATTCGGAACCCGTATTAATATCAATATTTGCACCTTGCTGAATACTACCGTCAGAAACCGTGAGAGTAGAGTTATCAGAAATTGTAAGATTCCCGCCGGATATCAGGTCATTTTCATTATTCATATTAAAATCACCGGTAATACTTATATTTCCTGCTGTTTGGGTTAATGTTCCTGTTTTATCTTCTATCTCAGACAACACCAGATCACCGCCGGTAACTTTTACATCACCGTTCCAGATATCCTCGCCATCAAGTGCGAAACTTCCGCCGCTTACATTTACATCCGCATTTGTTCCTATATTAACACCTGCATCAGCAGTTACCTCGCCCTGCGAAACAGTTAAAGTTCCGTTTTGTATTTCAAGAGAACCACCTGAAATTAAATCAGATGTATTATTTAAATCAAAATCATTTGTTATTACAGTTTTCCCGCCGGTTTGTGTTAAAATTCCGTTTTTATCAGCGCCATCAAGTATTAAATCACCGTCCGCAATATCAACAAGACCGTTCCAGACATCTCCGCCATCTATTGTTACACTTCCGCCGTTTATTGATATTTCTCCGTCTGCG
>CASELB010000051.1 GCA_949288685.1 uncultured bacterium | reverse complement strand
GCATATAATTAAGCCCCAAATTATTATGGAAATAGGCGTTTTTTTCAGGCTCAATTGTATATGTATGAGGCTTTTTATACCCTGACGCAGCAAAGGTCAGAATTATCAGCAATATTGCAGGCAAAATTCTTTTTATCATAATAACGATAGTTCCAAACCTTCTTTTGACATTATCGCATCAGAAGAAGCGTACATTTCCGCCAACTGATCAAGCCTTTCATCATTATAAGTCGGTTCATAATGGAAAAACGCCAGTTTTTTTGCATTAATCTGATTTTTAACTTCAAGCGCCATTTCAAATGTGGAATGTCCAAATCCCTGTTTAGGAATATAAATATTTAAATAATCTTCAGTCGCATACTGGCTGTCGTGGATAAGTAAATCACAATTTTTAGCAAATTTTACAAGTTTTTTATCCCCGCCCGGATAACTTTCTTTATCCGTTGCATAAACAACGGATTTGCCCTTGTATTCTATTTTGTATACAAGAACACCATTCTGAGGATGGGCGTAAGACTTATAACAGGTAATTACAACATCGTCACTTTCACAGTCGCCTTCTTCCAATTCATCAACACGCTTCAGAATAGGAGCAGGTTTACCTGGTTTAAAAATTATATAATTTGTTTCACTAACATTGTTTATATGCAGGTTTGCGGCAATATCGCCCAAATCCAGCGGAAACGATTTTGAAAACAAAATATGAGAAAGTTCTTCCTTCAATGTTTCATTATAATTAACCCCGCCAAAAAGGTTTAATTGCGTAGATGCAAGGTGCAGCGGTTTAAAGAATGTAAATCCCTGAATATGGTCAAGATGAATATGGCTTAATAAAATTGTCGCTTTAACAGGTGTTCTGTCCGTAATTGTCGTACCGGACTCAATATAACGCTGCATAAGTTCGTTACCCAGCTCTATAATTCCTGTTCCGGAATCCAGAATAATCAAATGCCCGCCCGCATTAATCTCTATACACGCAGTATTGCCGCCATACTTTAAATAATCCGCATTTGCAACCGGATAACTTCCTCTTACACCTCTAAACTTAATCTTAAATTCCGACATTCCATAATTCCTTATTTCTTTAATTCGTATGTTCCTGTTTTGTCTTTTTCATCACCCTCAAACATTCCGGGGAAAACGACTCTGAGCCTTGAACGGGCTTGAATATCTTTCAGCCCTGTTTCTTTATAGTATAAATCAACTATTACTTTATCTTTTTGAGAATTTATATTCACTATCCTAAAAGCATTAGGATAAGATATCAACGCAGGTGAATTTATAAACAAAATATTCCCGTCCTGTATAACTTTTGTTCCGTGGTAATGTCCGGCAAGTATAACAAGAGGACGGTTATAGCTATATAAATGTTTTAAAACTTCAGTATCATTTAATAACTTATGTGCCTCGTTTGAATACGGCTCAACCGTCGGAACATGCTGAAATATAACGATTGTATCATTATCGGGTGTTTTCTTAACTTCCTCATCCAGCCATTTTAACTGTTCTTCCGTAATTTCACCATTAGCCGTAACGCGCGATGTAATCATTGTATCAAGAACAATGATTTTAAATCCTTTCTTAGGTTTAAAAGAATAATAAGGGCTTGTTTCATTAAAAGCAAGATTATGAGCCCCGACTATTTTTAAAAAATCACTCTTTGTAAATTTACCGTCAAAATCAACATCATGGTTTCCAAAAGCAATATACCAAGGTGTGTTCAGCGTTTTAACTATTGAAATAAAATCCATTAATTGGGAACGTTTGGGAGTATCTATCATATCGCCGGAAAACATTACAAAGTCTATGCCGTCTGCGGAATTAACCTGCATAATAGCATCTGAAAGGAGTTCCCCGCTGTTTTCCAGCATTTTATATGAAGAATTTGGCTCACCTTTTGCAAAATGAACATCACTAATCTGTGCAAATTTCAAATTATTACCGGCAGCACCTATAACCTGTGTACCGAGAAAATACGCAACCAGAAGCGTTGCAATAAAATTAAATGCTTTAGAACCAAATTTTTCTTTTTTTCTGTACTGATGCCCCATAATACCCGATTATACCTTAGAATTAAAAAAATTATCTACAACCAAATGGTTGAATTTACTGTTTTTATATAAAAAAGAGAGCATTGTCATAATAATGCTCCCTTTTATAATTCAAGATGTTACTGTTCCTCTTTATCATTATCTTTTGAAACCTGTGATTTAGTTTCTTCTTTTGTATTTTCTTCTCCGCCCTTAACCGCAGCGGTTTCATCCGATTTTTTTTCTTCTTTTACATTAATTTCATTAGAATCATCTTCACCAAACACAGGCGCTTTTTCATCATCCTCGACAATCATATTCATTTTAAAAATCTGTCCTTTTTTAAAGACTAAATCATTGCCGTATTTGTAGTAAGAGAGTGGTGTAGCATCAACGGCTGCAACAGCACCTGATTTAAGTCTGTTGCCTTCTTCGTTTTTATAAACCCCTTCAACAACCTGATAACACGGGCTTATACCTTGCACGACCATATTTCCTGCTGTAAGTATACCGGTTTTAATAAGTTTTTTTGCTTCCATTTTTGCAAGCATATCGTATTTGCCTTCAATATGGTATTTAATTTCGTACTTGTTTCCATCAACGTCATAAAACATTATTGGTACAAAAACAAAGGAGGCGTCACGCTTCAAACGTTTTGGCTGAACCACATCAGTAATTTTTCCCTCTATTATAGAGCCTGCTTTTAATATTTGCCCTGTTTTTGTTTCAACATCTTCGACAAGGCTTACTTTCCAGGTTTCTGGGGGATTTGCCGTTGTAAAATTGCTTTCCGCCGCGACCTTTACTATTCTTGCATCGGCTGCCGGAACTACAACACACGCCATCGCTAACAAAATTAATAATTTTTTCATCAAAAAATCTCCATTCTTATTCAACATTTATAATTTATCATGTAATCCTATACCCGGTCAATGAATAGAGCGGCTTATATTTTTTTGTTATAGAATATGAATAAGAGGGAGAAAAAACTGGATGCGAACAGTAATTTTGACAGCAGATAACCTTGGCGTTGATATAGCCGCCAACCGGGCTATTTTTGAAGGCTACCATGCCGGAAACATTACAGCCGCAAGTATACTTGCAAACGGAGAATCTTTTGAAGATGCAGCGGAAAATACCGTTCAAAACTGTACCAATCTTGATATCGGTATACAATTAAACATTACAGAGGGTAAGTCGCTTATTACGGATTATGAATCATACCTTACCGCAAACGATGGATATTATAATAACAGCGGAGAAAAACTTTTATTATTTTCAAATAACAAAAAATATCTTGAACAAATTGAAGCAGAATTTTGCTCACAGATTGACAGAGTTTTAGCGAAGGGAATAACTCCTGTTTACCTAACTTCAAACCACAATATTCACGCAATTCCGAAAATATTTGACATTGTATGCCGGCTGGCTGTTAAATACAAAATTCCAAATGTAAGAACCCAAACAGAACTGCCGTATTTTGTTCCCGAGTTATACAGACACGCAGAAAGCAAATATTTAAGCAACATCTTCCAAAACTGTGTACTTAATACAGCCACCTGGATTAATCAGAGAACGGTCAACAAATACGAAATAAACACAAATAATTACTTTATAGGCGTTCTATATTCCGGTCAAATGGATAAATGTGCGATTTTAAACGGGATAAGACAATTGCCGGATGAAACAGTAACAGAAATCGTATTCCATCCGACAACCAACAAATGGAAACATTTAAACTATCTGGAATATAAAACATTAATTGAACCGGAGTTAAAACAGGAGATTGAAGGTTCAGGCATAAAACTTCAATATTGGAGAGATGTTTCAAATAATAACAATGTTGAGAAAGAGGAGAATACTACTGAAGATTATTCAAAAACGACTATAAATGAATCACCACCGTTTAGTGCAGAAAAACAGGCAGAAACACCGAAATATGAAACAGTAGTGCACTCTATAAAAGTTGCGGAAACTGACGGTTTAGGCACAGATAAAACAGCCAAATAAAAACCTGCTTGACATAAATGTATGTTCTTACTAGAATAAACATTGTGCCGGTATAGCTCAACGGTAGAGCAACGGTTTTGTAAACCGTAGGTTGTAGGTTCGATTCCTATTACCGGCT
>CASELB010000050.1 GCA_949288685.1 uncultured bacterium | reverse complement strand
GATTGGAACCTCAAAAATTGCAGAATCATTTAAAGATTTGATATCAGGAGAAATCCGCGGAAAAACCGTTCGTACGGAAGTATGCCGTGTTCTTGGATTTCCCGAAGATATAAAAGAACTTGATAGGTTAACGGACGAAAACGGTAACGTAATTCCGCTTGTAGAAACTTACGCCCCGAATGGAAAAGGGAGATTAAACGGCAGAAGAATTGTCGTTAACTCCGGTCACGGCGGATATGGCGAAGATAAAAATAGCGTATTTGACCCCGGAGCCTTAAATACCGACATCGGAGTAAATGAATGGCTGTTAAACAGGTATATGGCAAAACAGCTTACCGAACGGCTCAGAGCGGAAGGCGCCGAAGTAATTTTAACCGCGGGAGAAGTTAATACCGTAAGTTTCAATGACTTTGGCGGGGAATTAAAAATCAGTTTGCACGCTGATTCACACGACGGCACATCCGGTCCGAGACTTTATGCATTTGATAAAGACAAGGAAGACAAAATTCTTGCTAAAAAAATACTGGACAGTTTTATAAGCAATGAACATGTTTCTAATTTGAAAGACTTAAAAAGAAAAGAAATTACATATCACCTTGATATGAAAACAAATGACGAAGATGTTGACAGTATGCAGGCTAAAATAGTAGACAATTCGCATCTGCAAATTTTGAAAAAGAATGACAAAAAAGCGGCAGATGAACCGGCAGTACTAGTTGAGTATTGTAATATAACGAAAAACAACGAAGTTAATAATATAGTATTCGGCAATATGGGAGAAGAAGTTATAAACTCTATTGTCTCCGGGGTTATGGCATATTATGAACCTGATGAACTTGCTAGTCTTTAATAAATTCTTCCAGTTTATCAATCATTGCTTTTATATAAACTTCACACATAGTTTGTGTTTTAGCTTCAAAGCGCAAAGTAAATACCGGTTCGGTGTTACTTTGCCTTACAAGCGCAAAACCGCCGTCAAAAATTATCCGCATACCGTCTAATGTCACAATATTAAGAATTTTATCCGAAAACATCATAGGATGTTCGTCGACATAAGCCTGAAATCTGTCAAGAACCTCTTTTTTCTTATCATTCGGACAGTTAATCCGGTATTCTTTTGAAGTAAATACTTTATTAAAAGGCGTTAGCAGGTCTTGCAGTTTAAAATCAGGATTTGCTTTTTTATGCTTTGAAACTATTTCTATAATCCTGCAGCCTGCGTATATTGCATCATCAAACCCGTAATAACGGTCTTTAAAGAACACATGTCCGCTCATTTCACCGGCAAGAAGCGCACCTGTTTCTTTCATTTTGGATTTAATATAACCGTGCCCCGTTTTACACATAATTGCAGTACCGCCGTTAAGGTTTATGGAGTCAAATAAAACCTGCGAACATTTTACTTCAGACACTATTGCCGGCGGGGTTGTTTTTTCCGATAACGAATTTAAATAATCCAGCGCGTAAATTAATAAAAGTTTATCACCGGTCAAATAATTTCCATCGGCGGTGATAAGACCAATCCGGTCACTGTCGCCGTCAAAAGCGATACCTAAATCCGCCTGATTTGCGACAACAACTTTTTTAATATCGTTCAAAGTTCTTTCGTCACTCGGATTAGGGTGGTGGTGCGGAAAACGTCCGTCCGGATTTGAATAGAGTTCAATAACTTCACACCCGAGAGAACGGTAAAGTTTTGGCGCAACAATACCGCCGGTAGCATTTGCAGAGTCAACAACAACCTTAAGCCCTTCGCCGATTCTGCCGAATTTCTTAGATAAATCCTGAATATAATCATAAATAAGGTCATATTCTTGCAGTTTAGATTTGTCAATAATTGCATGCTGAGTAGTTTTGGGAGGGAAATTTTGATATTCTTTAATTGTAAAATTCTTAACCTCTTTTATTTGCTCTTCATTAAGCGACTGTTTTTGAAAAGTCATTTTAAGCCCGTTATACTGACTTGGATTATGGCTGGCTGTAATAATCAACGCGCCGTCAATATCCTGATTGTAAGTAATAACGGAACTTATCCCTCGGGCTTCTGAATAATAACCAATAGGAGTAGGCGCAAGTCCTAAATCAATAACGCGGGCGCCGAGAGATAAAAGCCCTTTTATCAACGCTTCTGAAAGTGCGGGAGAATGAAGACGCGCGTCACGGCAGACAGTAACAAGGATTTGCTCCGGATTTTTGCCGGTGTGCTCGGATATAAATCTCAAATACCCGCGTCCGGTGTAGAAAAAAAGTTCCTCTGTAATATCCTCACCGTAAATTCCTCTTATATCGTTCTTGCCAAACGCTGTTTCGTAAATCATAATTCCATCTCCCTGTCAATGTAATTATGATACCATGGAAAAATTTTTATCGCTCAAAAATATTGATACTTAGAGTATACAAGCGCTAACAGGGAAGAAACAGCGCTTCTTATATAATGTATTGCATTATTTTTAAGATTTGTTTATAATACATTGTATTAACGCGGATTTGCATCCGCACGCATAAACGGATAGAAAAACAGATTCAGCAGGACACAGTAAAACAAACTGTCACTCTGAAGGGGTAAATATTTGGTTAAAGACCTAAAACAAAGTTTGCATGAGATGCTGAAACAAGTTCAGCATGACAGGAACGGACATGTCACCCTGAACTTGGTTCAGGGTCTCAAACAAGTTCTGTTTGATAACATTTTTTGTACTTTTAATTTAGCGAGGATTTTGATTTATGGATAGTAAAAGAAACGCGTTTTCACTTATGGAAATGATG
>CASELB010000049.1 GCA_949288685.1 uncultured bacterium | reverse complement strand
TGCTTCTACAAACTTTGCTCTCACTGATTATTATATACAAGCCCCAATTTTCTATGATAGCGATTTGGAGGAGATAATCAGTATTCAAGGCGCAATGATGAACAATCTTGCTCTCCCTGAAAATATGATTGAAAAAGAACGCGGACCGGTTATTTCTGAAATAAATATGTATACCGATTACCCTGATTCAACCGCTTACAGTATGGCTATCAAAAATTTGTATAACCTGAATACAACTTCAGACGACTATGTTGCAGGCAGAGTTGAAAATATTAAAAAACTTACAAGGGATGATGTACTTAATTATTACAGAAATAACTATTACCCGGCAAACATGTACACAACACTTGCAGGAGATGTTAATCCTGATGAAGCAATTAAACTGATTGCAAAACATTTTCATACCCAAATACAATCCCCGGTGCAAAGAAGAGTTGACAAATTGACACCAATAAATAAACCTGTAAGAAGAGATTTTATATCTCCGAAAACTAAAGAAATGACAGGTTATATTGCTTTTAACGGTCCTGAAAACAATAATATGAAAGACATGGCTGCGATACAATTTATTGCAGGTTTATTAACTGCAAACAGCAACTCAACCCTCAAAAAACACTTCATAAATCAAAATATTTCAATAAATATCGGACTTGAGAAAGTCAGCACGCGTTCTGATGACGGGCAGGCAGTATTCTTAGAATTTACAGCCCCGGATGAAAAAACAGATTTTATATTGAATACAATATATGATGAACTTGCAAACTTCAAAAAGCCATCAGAAAAAGAGGTCGCAATCATTAAGAAAGGATTATTAACAGGGCTTGATAAAATGTTACAAGTTCCGGGAGAAACACTCAGTTTGCTGGGGAACTTTTATTTTAAATTTGGAGATAACGGGCTGGCAAACTATGAAAATACTATAAAAAGCATAACCGCGGAAGATATTGAAAAATGCGTTCACAAATATTTTGATTTAAATAAAGCATCAATAGCTATTGCGCACCCTGAAATCAAACAGGCAAATGAAATAACATCTCCTGCTTTTACGGGATTAAAAGAGAAAAAAGTTATAAAACCGGAGAACCTGAATATTTATAATTTTTCAAACAACTATGAAGCCGCGTCGTATGACACACACAGCGATTACAGGTATTTTAAAATAAAAATTAATAAAGAAACATGCCCTGATTCTCCTCCGGGAGCGTCGTTAATTCTTGATTTAATGCTGAATAACGGCACCGAAAACATTAATGACAAACTATTAACAGCTATTTTTTATTCAAAATTAATTACAAATACGATTTCGGCTGACGCAGATAGTATAACAATAAAAACACATGCAGATAAAAATGACATGAAACTTGCGATTGAACTTGCGAAAAACCAATTACTACACCCAAACATGAGCGAAGACAATCTTAAAAATGCAAAAAAATTGCTACGGGAATATCTTTTAACAGAAGAGACATCTGCAGGTAAATTAATTTATAACCACGAGTTTCCTGATTCACCTTTATACCAATCAACTGAAAAAATACTTGATAATATTGATAAAATCACGCTTAACGACATAAAAAAACTATATAACGATATTCTAAAAAACGGAACCGGTACGATTGCTTTCACAACCGCTAAAGATGAACCTGAATATACAAAACAAGTTCTCTCAGCTATAAGTTCCCTGCCGGAAGTCAAAACAAAAACTCATAAACTTGAAAAAACGTTCACACCGGATACTAAACCTGTAGTTCTTACACAGCAAACTAACAACTCACAGGCAGAAATAAAAATTGGCTTTAAATATAAAACAAATGATAACCTACGTGACGAAATTATATTCCGCATACTAAGTTCACTATTAAGTAAAAACGCCTTTAATGACCTTCGGGAAAAACAACAACTGGCATATCACGTCAACAGTTATACTAAAAACTGCGCAGGTAACACTAATATGCTCTTCTGTAATATACTAACTACAACAGAAGACAATGAAACTGGCGAGCAGATGTATGATAATTTACAAAAATCAATAAACGGATATAAAAAACTTATAGAAGATTTAAAAAACGGCAATTTTACTGATGAAGAGCTCAATGCAATAAAACTTGAACACAAAGGTAATTTACTCGCCGCAACAGAAAGCGACAACGGCAAAACATCTATTATTTCATCCGATTTATCATCCGTATACGGACCTTTATCAACCAATCTTAAATACTCAATTATAGATACGATAACTAAAGAAGAAATAATAAAAGCAGCAAACTATATCTTCAGGCAACCGCCAATATACGGAATAACAGCTACAAAAAATACTCTTAGCGCAAATGCAAAGTATTTTAAAGAATTAGAAGAATGTTAATATGATTCCTCTTCTTCAAGAGCATCTAACTCTGCTTGTCTTGCAGCTTGTATTTTCTTTCTCTCAGTTGTACGTTTATCAGAGGCATAAGTAAGCATATTAATAGCATCCTGTACATTATTAATTCGGGGATCTATTGTTTCCAAATCAGTACGATAGAATACGCCAAGCTCATTATCTAATAAACAGAATTTATTACAGTTATCAAGTACAAATTTTGTATAAGGATACTGCGGACCTGTAGAAAGGAATACTTTTCCTTCTAATGCGGTTTTCAAAGACATGCCTTTTCCTGAGACAAATACAATATTATAATCATAACTTTGATCAGGATATGAATACAATGCTTTTCTAAGATTGCCGACGAAATGAGAACTATGAGCGCCGTCAAATACAACAATTTGCAATCCTTGTTTTGCAAAAACAGGTTTAAACGAGTCAACAATTAACGAGTCCTGTTTCAATCCTTCTTTTAACTGCTTAGGAATAGGAATAAGTTTATACTCAGGCAATGCTTTTGTCTTTCTTTTTTCATTAAGCTGCAATGTTGCAGGAACAATAAGACAGAAAGTAATTATAGCAAATACCAAAGCCGCTACAAGAACAATAAAAGACGGATTATCAATTGTCGCTTTTGTAAATGTAGAATCATAGTCAACTTTAGTGTATTTTTTAAACCAGTTAATTATTTCTCTAAACTTGGCAACATCATTAGTTTCATAATATACAGAACGAGCCCTTGAACCTTCTTCAGAAATAAATATTTCCATTTTACAAGAGCGGCTTGTACGATTAAAACATCTTTTAACGTTAACCTGATTTACTATGCCGACAGGGAAAGTATTTCCGTCAATAGAAAAATACTTTTTTCTGTTATTAATATCAAACGGCTGTGACTCTGAAAAAATAGGAGATACACAGAAAAAAGACATAATACCGGCAAAAAGAATCAACAATGGCTTATAGTACTCTGACGGCGAAGAATTAGTAAAAAACATAACAACCGCAATAACAGAACAAAGCCCGAAAATAAAAGCGCCTAAAGACAACGCTTTCTCTTCATAAAGAATATTTGTCAGCTTAAGCACCAACCAGAAAGCCGGTACCCCAAGAAATACTGCCAAGAATAACATTGCATGGCTCGATACCTGTAATATTAAAAATTGTATATACGAAAATAATACTTCTTGCACAAAAATATTGTACTATAAAATACATTTTATGTAAATATTATATTCTTTTGTTAATAAATATTTATTTTTAAATTTCTCCGGGGAGATATATAACAGAGTCCGCAAGAGCCGAACGGATTTCAGCGCTGGTCTGACAGTGATAAGTTATATTTTGATATTCTCTTACAACGCTTATAATATCATCCGTTGATAATTTTATTAAATTTCGTTTGCCGTCTACATTTTCTATTATTATTGCCATCTTTTTCATCCTTTCATTTTCTATTACGGCAAAATTTTCAAAACCTTTAAAAATATACTTTAGACAGTTTATTAGATAACGTTTTAATGATATACTTAATTTGAATACAAACAGGAGAATTATGCATGCAAATTAAATATTTAGGACACAGTGCGTTTGAATTTATTTCGCAATCAGGGAATATACTTGTTGACCCGTTTTTGGCAGCAAATCCTTCCTACACACCTAAAAACATAATAAACATTTTTGTAACTCACGGACACGGCGACCATTTAGGTTCTGCTATAGAAATTGCAAAAAGCCAGAATTCTCTAATTACTGCAATATTTGAACTTGCCGGTTACTGCCAGTCAAAAGGAGCCCCTGCAAACGGAATTTCTTTTGGCAGTAAAATCAAATTCCCGTGGGGATGGGCGTTATTTACTCCCGCATTCCATTCTTCATCAACACCTGACGGACAGTATGCGGGTATGCCTGCCAGTATTTTATTTGAAATTGACGGTGTCAGAATATACCATGCAGGAGACACCTGTCTTAATTCTGAAATGGATATTGTAAGAGAATATTACAGCCCTCAAATTGCTCTTCTTCCAATCGGCGGGCATTTCACAATGGATGAAGAACAGGCAGCCATTGCTGCAAAAAAACTCGGCGTTAAGACGGTTATTCCAATGCATTATAATACTTTTGATGCGATTGCGGCAAACCCTGAATATTTTAAATCTCTCATATCTAAAAGCGGACAAAGCGCAGAAATAATGGAGATAAATCAAGTACTTCCTTTTTAATAAGACGGCTGCCCGAGCATTACAAACTTGCTTTTAACATTTCTGACGCTGACTGTTTTATAATAGTCTTTAATTAAAACAATATCGGTCTGTGATAGTAAAAATTTATTATTTCCAAAAAATTCTTCATAACCGGCGCCGGAAATAGTGTATTTATTTGATTTTACAAAAATCGAAAAATTCAAATTACGCTTTTTTATCTCAGCGCAGGCAAAAGCAATAATATCATTTATAGGAGCCTCATACCAGGACGTTTGCACAATATCAAGGATATAATTTTCATTATCTTTCGAGGATATAGACAAAAACGCCAGCATATTTGAAGAAGAAGCGTCTTCAATAATATACTTATACTCAATTCCTTGCGCTATTCCGGGAAACAACGGTTCCGTAAATGATTTTGCCGCAAGAGACAGCGCCGGACGGTAATGAGCAATAAGTGATTCATTATACATAACCGAAACAGATGAAGCATCACTGTTTCTAAATGTTCTTGCTTTTAAATTATATGTATACTCTTCAAACTTTCTTCTGCTAACTTTCCACAAGCGTTCATACGAACATTGTCTGAAATTATACTGTGTAACAAGTAAATTAAGAAGTTCAGCGTACACATCATTTACTTTTATCCCGAAGGATAGTGCGCCTTTGGCACCATAGTATGAAATAACAAACTCTAATAATTGTTTTGCTATATCATAATTATCTTCTGTAAATAAAAGTTCATCAATAATGATTCTATATGGCACACCTTTTACAAATTTAGTAGTTATACGCCCGAGCAAAAGACCATTGTCAATTGCTTGAAACTCCTCTTTTCTGAATTTAAATTTTAATGGTAAAAGACTATGTAAGAAAGCAGCAATGCTGAATCTAAAAGAAGAAATTGTGCAAGCGTCATTTCTTTGCACTCTTGCTTTTTTCTTCTTACAATAAAATTTCCTAATCTTTGCCATATAAGAATTATATCGTTTAATAAAAATATGTTCAAGCAAATGTTACAGAGGTATAGTTCTAAAAATTGTATAATACCTGAAATCGCCCCAGTAGAGTATTAATTGCAAAAAATTATTTCTTAAATCATTTACCTCAAGATAAGACTGTTTTTCTTTGGGGCGCTTTGAGCTTTTAAATAATCCTGCAAAGCCTGTAACTGCATTCCTTACCTTCTGCCCTGTTGTAAGTTTCGGCTGCGGCAAATTTTCGTCATAAAACGACTCCGGAGTATAATCCCGGTTATACACAGGAATTATATATTTTACTTTTCCTGCCTCTTTAAAAAGAATATACCATTTATCCTTATTTTTTCTCGGTGTTAAAAGATAATATCCCGGTTCAATTACCACAGTTTTAAAATATAACGCAGAATTCAAACGAAGCAACGGATACGGCGACCAAGTCGTGTCTTTAATATCATAATACTGCTCAGGATCAACATCATGCTGATAAGAAAAATCAGGAAGAGTCATGCTGCGATATATATCTTCCAGTCTGTTCTGTTCCTCCTGTGATACGGCAGGCACAACTTCCGGAGTTTGATTAACAGTGTACTCAAGCTGATTTTCTGCAAATACAGGGAAAGCAGCCAGACACATAAATAAACAAATATTTACAATTTTCTTCATAATATTATTTTAATAATAATCCGAATAAAAGCAACAACTATACACCCGACTTTGGCAATTCAACCTTTTTAAGCCGCTGTTCAATACGTCTGTACCACTTTAAGCGCTGTTGGAATAAAGTATCGTAGCCTGCAAAACGGGCATGCCTAATATCATCAAACTGAGAATCACATAATTTTTCTAATTCTGCCGCAAGATAATGCGTGTAATCTTTTCTATCGAGCTTATAATCATCCAGATAAATACTTTTACCGATTTCAACAAGAACTTCAGGGCGATTATCACGCAAGAAGAAGTAATTAACGGCAATAGGCATTAAATTCACGGCACCGTACTGCTTAACAGCTTTCTGGGCAATATAAGTAAGACCTGTCTGAAACTCAATCGGGCGATAATTAGGCGGATTGATAATTCCCTGCGGGAATATATATAGTATATTATTCAGGTTAGACAAAATATCAATTGCATAATTTAACGCTTTCATAGATGCCTGAGGTGATTTTTTATTAACAGAAAAAGCCCCGCCGCGTCTTAACAACGGAAATCTGTTCAACTCCTCAACCATTAGCCTAATTTCATGTTTAAATATCCTGCGGCAAATATGATACGCAACAATACCGTCCCACCAGTTGCTGTGTGGCGCAAACATAATCGTAGGAACATTCTGATTACGGTTATAAAAATTTTCAGCTCCCTTATACCTGAATGCGTAAAACCTGCTCTCAAGCATGCCGTAAAAAAACCTATCTGCTACCCAGAGCCAGAAGGGAGAAGTTTTTGCAGGTCTAAACTTTTCATTAATATTCCTGCGTTTTGTTGGTTCTACATCAGCATACAGTCTATCTAATTCAATCATAGTTTATATGGTACACTTTAAATTATAATTTGTGAATAACCAAAATCGGTATTTTAATAAAACTTTACTTTTTGTTACAATTAACATGTTAATTTAGTAATCTCACGTTTTAACAAAATCGCAGGATAATATTCCGGCAGAGCAATCAAGCACTGATTAATAGAAGACAGTGCAGAGTTGTAATCTTTTTGAGCCATATAATATTTTGCATAAATAAAATGCAGTTCGGGATCATAGTAAACCATATTTTTATATAAGTCCAAAAAAGTTTTTGATAATGCTAATAAATTATTATTAAAAAGAACTCTGCCAATTAGTTTATAGGTCTCTCTGTTTACCTCTGACAACTGTTTAGAATACCCCAGTAGCTTTTCAAGAAAATTTATACGTTGTGAGGCTATAAAAAGATCAATATCTAACTCTAAAAAGTTTCTGATTTCAAAATATGTAGGTTTAACCATTTTTAAATCATTGACTAAAGAAATAAGTTCACCAAGCCAATTAGCTCTTATAGAATCAATCCCTTGAAGTACATTTCTTGCTGCCGTATAGTTTTCAGACAAGAATAAAGAGTACGCATAAATTAAGGGGTAACTTTCTATATTTGAATCTTCCAGAGCAGAAACATAATCACCCGCTAAAAAGAGTTCAACAACATGCGGATTAGCCTTTGTGTTCATTGATTTTCTTTATAACAATCCTTTTATTCGGTTTTTCGTCAGCAATAAATTCCTCATCGGAGTGACGAACAATAGATTTATTTACTTTACCATCCGGTTTCTTAAGTATAGCATCTACCTGGGCAATTAACTCATCCGCTGTATTTTGACCGACCATATTAGCCATTTTTATTTGCATATAAACTTCTTCCCGGTAAATTTTAACTTCAAGCGGAGCCTTAATTGCAAGGCGGCATGAACCCGGTTTAGTCTCTATTACAGTGATTTCTATATTATCATTAATTATTACTTTTTGTCCGTTTTTTCTTGCAATAACCAGCATTATTCAGCGTCTCCCTTCTCAAAAATAGGGCAGCTTACTTCATAGCCAGAACCTGAAAGAATTATTTGCCCGGCAAGTTTATTTTTTATATTAAAAATTAGTGGCGCTAATAAATTGATTGTAGCACCTGACGGGTCAGAAGACGGGATTGAGGCAATGTTCATAACAAGTAAATCATCTACACTCTCAACCTTAAGAGCCTCAACTGCGCTATCAGGCAAATCAATAACATAATCCATAGACAAATTAGCGCAAGAAACAATAGGAAACGCAAAATGAGGACTTTCAACAGACTGAAGCCACTTAAACATTGAGTCCGTATTATGTTCCAGCAAAACAAACTTGGATAATTCTTCAAACCCCACTACAGGGAGAACAAAGTTAAACAACTTATCTTCGTTTATAGTAATTTTACCAAATCTGCTTGTTTCAATTTCCATGTTTTATAAACCCATCATCTGAGATGTCATTAATGTTTGCAATACTTGAGGGTCAATATTCCTATTAGTACCGTTATTATTAGCTCCTGAGAGAATATTCATAAGGTTAGCTGTAGAGTTATTACCTGGAACAGTACCTGCATATATTGAACTCAAATCATTATACGGCATACTTACAGATGCACTCAAACCTGCTTTCTGCAAAGTACGCAACGCCGCAACTATTTCATCATTAGTCGGGGCTGTTTCAGCATTACCTGTAAACCGCTTATATTGATTGAATCTGGCAGGCGGAATATCTTTATTCTCATTTATATCCCGTCTTATGCTTTCAATTTTTTGTGTCTCAATACTGTTTTTAACTTCGTTAGTTAAATCAAAACCTTTGCTGCCTTTTATAAAATCATCCAGAGTAGCATTAGCCGCACATTGCTCTGCATCTTCCAAGCACAGTTTGCCTCTTGTAGCATATCTTACAAGCGTTTCCTGGGTATTCAAGCGAATAACCGTATCATAATGATTTATTGCTTCTTCCGCTCTGCCGGCTTGAGCGTTTGATATAGCCATATAATAGTGAGCAACGGCGTTAGACGGGTCACGTTTCAAAACCTGTTCAAGGGTTTGAATACATCCGGTATAATTACCCGCTTTGTACATGCTAATTGCAGAATTTAAATCCGAACTCTGTTTTGCTTGTACAGAAGTTACCGAAACACTTGCTAATAAAACTGCTAATCCTAATAAAAAAATATGCTTTCTCATATCTACCTTTTAATTATGTATAACTCTTAGTCAACTCTTCTTACATGATAGTATATATTTCTAATATAGATATACACTATATAGGTGAATTATACTACATTTTTGAGTTTAGAACAAGAGTTTTTTAAAAAGTAGCTGCAAATTAAATCTTCAAGCCTTATATCAAAAAATGAATTAATTTCTTTTATAAAATAACACGGACTTGTAACATTTATTTCAATGATTTTACCGTCAATAACATCTAAGCCCGCCATGTAAATACCGTCTTTATTAAGCTCTTTTGCTACTTCACTAAAATTAACTTTTTCTTCGGCGTTTAGTACTCCTTTAGAAATATAAGCGTCATTATGGGTATTAAACTTAAAATCATCTTTAGTCGGGTGTTTCACCACGCAGTAATCCAAAACCTTATCCCCGAGAGTAAGAACACGCTTATCACCATAAATACCGGCGGATATATATTTTTGAACCATTACAAAAGAATTCTCATTTGCAGTCATCATATTTATAATTGTTCTCGTGTTCATATCACCGTTCTTTAAGTACATCACTCCCGAGCCGAAACATTTATCAAGCGGTTTGAGTATAATTTCACCTTGCTTAAATAAAAACTCCTCAATCTCTGAAAGTGACGATGATACAATAGACTCCGGCATATATTCTTTAAATTTCAGAGAATGTAATTTCTCGTTAAAGTTTCTAATAGAGGCAGGATTATTTATCAATACAGGATTTGTTACAAAATCAAAAATATATGTAGCGTTGATATAATTGTTATCAACCGGCGGATCAGGACGGAAAAATACAATATCGAACTCATCAATTAATAAATGTTCGTAATTTTTATCATATACGATATCTTCACCTGCAATATTAACCCTGTTACAATCTGCATACGCACCTGTACCAAAAAGTGAAAGCCTGTTAATTGTTGTTATGTAAACGTCATAGTTTTTTGCGTACTCTTTTATAAGCCAAAAATTTGTAACCAGATTATTAAACTCAAAATACTTATACTCTATTTTATCAATGACAAAAAGTATTCTCATAAAAAACCTCATATAGTACAAATTTAACTCTTTCGAGTTAAATTTGCAACTGAATTATATGGGTAAATAGCTATCTAATTTTGTATTAACCGTTGAATACTTTGTAAGTTCTGTCAATGTTATCTGTTAGAACTTTTTGTACAGCTTCGATTTCCGTAGTAATTGTAGTTCTTTCAGTATCCAATTGTTCAAGCTGTAATTCAAGTTTCTTATCTTGAAGTTGGATGATAGAAATTTTAGCATTAACTTCCGCAACATATTGGTTATATTGATATTTTTCGTATTCGTATTGGTTATATGCGTCTTCATAAGCCGCATCATCGGTAACTGTATCTGAAGTTAAGACATATTCTTGTCCTTCAATAACTACAGATGTCATTCTGCCTGATGTATCAAAGATAACCTGACCGTTATCGGTTGTAAGCTGTTCACTTGCATTAATTGTACCTTGTTCCCAGATATCTGCAAGACCTGTTCCGGTTGCCGTTACATTAATTGCTTCGATATCTTCTTTTGCAATAAATCTGTAAGACTCTGTTCCTTCCGCATCTGTTGCAATATATACATAGTAATCTGACATTTCAATACCTGTAGTATTATTAAACATTTGTTGGAACAATTCTTCACCGGTTTTGCCATTATGAACAAAGTTTGCATTTACTTCGTACAATTGAGAACCGTTAGCCAACCATTCAACAGGATCGCCGGCTACGTCGTTTTCTGCATTAGTACCGCGTCTGATTGTTGCAGAAGTACCGGAATTAGTTAATCCTATCAGATTACCGTTTTTTACATAGTTAATTGTGTAAGTGCTGTTATCAGGATTAGGATAAACTGCGTCAATTGTATAATTGTAAGCACCTTGTGTAAAACTGTAAACCGTTTTGGTGTAATCAGTCTTTGAAGGCGGAGTCGGTACAGTCATACCTAACAAAGAATTATACGCTTGTGATGATTCATTTGATAATAAAGTTCTTTGTTGGTTGATTTGCTGACCTTGAAACTCTGTGTTGTTCAATCTCGCTGTTAATTGTAAAAATCTCGCTTGTGATGATGCCATTCCCATAATGTTTTTCCTTTTTCTTTGTTCCCTTTGTACTCATGTTTACGGCACATTTTTGAAAAACTTTAATGTTTTAAAGGAAATCTTTACAAAAGTTTACAAACAAGGTATAATTCTTACGCTAAAAAGCAGGCTAAGACACAATAATAGCAGTGGTTTTGCTCCAACATTAACAATTTTAAAATTGAGCAAGAAAACGCCTATCGTTATTAAAGAAAAGTCTTATATCATCAATTGCATACTTTAGCATAGCAAGTCTTTCAACTCCCATACCAAATGCAAATCCGCTATAAACTTCAGGGTCAACACCGACATTTTTCAGTACATTTGTATCAACCATACCGGCACCGAGTATTTCAAGCCATCCCGTACCGCTGCAAGTTCTACACCCTTTTCCCTGACACATTATACATTGGACATCCACTTCTGCAGAAGGTTCGGTAAACGGGAAGAAACTGCTTCTAAACCGCGTAGGACGCGCCGCACCGAAGTAAATACGTATAAATTCGTTCAGAACACCCTTTAAATCACCAAAAGTTATACCTTTATCAACATAAAGACCTTCTATCTGGTGAAAGAAATTGTTTTTACGCGCATTTACAGTTTCGTTTCTATAAACTCTACCCGGTACAACTACTCTAATTGGCGGTTTGCTGTCTTCCATTGCTCTGATTTGAGCACAGGAAGTCTGACTTCTTAATATAGTATTAGGGGCAAGTTTCGTATAGTACGTATCCTGCATATCTTTTGCCGGGTGATCCGGCGGGAAATTTAACATATCAAAATTGTAATATTCTGTTTCAACTTCCGGTGACAATACGTTCGGAAGGACAGAAAAGCCAAGGTTCTGGAAGATTTCTACAATTTCATTAATTGTTGATGTAATAGGGTGAATTTTGCCTGATGGAACATACGCACCGTCAAGAGTAATATCAATTCTGTCTTTTTTTAGCTTTTCATCCATTTCTTTACGGTAAAAAATATCATATTTTTCCTTTATAGCCTTTTCCAGATTTGCGCTTATTTCATTTGCCAGCGCTCCGACAACACGTTTTTCTTCATCAGAAAGGTCTTTCAATCCTTTTTTAATTGAATTAAACTCGCCTTTTCTGCTAAGATACTTTGTTCTGATTTCTTCAATATCATTAAGATTTGACGCGGATTCCAAATCCGCCGTTGCTGCTTTATAGATATTTTCCAATTGCGATTTCATATTACACCTCTATATAAATCTGTTATTTTCTTTTTCATATTGAATAGTTGTTGCCTGACCATGCCCGGTATAAACATGAGTATCCTCAGGAAGAGTAAAGAACTTAGTTTTAATACTTTGTACAAGGTCACTATAGCTTCCGCCTTCTAAATCTGTTCTGCCGACACTTTCTTTAAAAAGAGTATCGCCGGAAAACAAATTCCCGTCCACTAAATAACCTACACCGCCTTTTGTATGTCCGGGGGTATGAATAACTTTTATCTTATATGTTCCAAAATCAATATTATCACCATCTGCAACGTATCTATCAACCTCCGGCACATTAACGGACGGCAGTCCCAGCATAAAAGTAAATGAATTAACATCCTTCAATAATAACTCATCATCTTTATGAAGAACAACTTTTGCTCCGGTTTTCTTTACCATTTCATATACACCCATAACGTGATCAAAGTGCGCATGGGTCAACAAAATGTACTTCAAAACGCTATCTGTGTCTTCAAGGGTTTTAACAATATTTGAATCAAAATGACTACAGTCTATTAAAACAGCTTCCTTTGTTGTTTCGTCAATCAAAAGATAATTATTATTTTCCAGAGGCGGTTCTATAAATGTTTTTAGTATCATATACGCCTCTTACACCTTTACCGTTTCATAGATAGCTTTACATCCGGCAAATAGCGTTTTTGCATCTTCCAGTTTAAGCATATTAGGTCCGTCACACGGCGCACAATCCGGATTAGGGTGAATTTCAAAAAACAAAGTATCCACACCGGCTGCAACAGCAGCTTTTGCAAGCAGCGGTACAAATCTTCTGTCGCCGCCTGTTGTTTCTCCGTTTCCGCCCGGCATTTGAACACTGTGAGTAGCATCAAATACAACCGGATACCCAAACTCTTTCATTATATAAAATGAACGATAATCGACAACCAGATTATTATATCCGAATGTTGTACCCCGTTCCGTAAGTAAAATTCTTTTATTGCCGCTTTCTTCAACTTTTTTAACCAGAGGTTTCATCTGTTGCGGTGCTAAAAACTGCCCCTTTTTTATATTAACAATTTTACCTGTTTTAGCGGCAGCAACAAGTAAATCCGTCTGCCTGCATAAAAATGCCGGAATTTGTATAATATCAGCAACTTCAGCAACCGGCATACACTGTTCCGGGAGATGAACATCCGTCACTATCGGAACATTAAATTCTTTTTTTATTTTAGAAAGAATTTCAAGTCCTTTTTCCATACCAACACCGCGGTAAGAGCTTATAGAAGTTCTGTTAGCCTTATCAAAAGAAGATTTAAAAATATAATTAATTCCTAAATCTGCGCATACCTCAGATAAAACATCAGCAGTCTTTCTAAGTATATCTATATCCTCTATAGCACATGGTCCGGCAAGTATTGTTAATTTTTCAGCCCCAATTTCAAAATCATTTAACTTTATACTCATACAAAAATTATAGATAAAAGAATTTCATAATACAAGGTTGTTAAAATTTTTCATCCGAAGAATAACTAAAAAAAACGTCTACGCAAGATAATCTAAAATAGCCCCTCCGATTTCCTCATTAGGATCAAAAGAGGATTTAGGCGGATTAATTGAGTTTCTTATAAGCATGGCAAGCAGGGGACCGAACGCATCAGGAACCTTAATTTTCCGGTAAATACCTGCCAGAAACGTCTGAATATTAGGAGAGTCCGTATTATTATATTTTGATAAAACAGGATAAAAAGAGTCCGCACCGCGCGCACCATTTTCTATTATTCTATCCAGTATATATAAATTTTCAAGAACCTCTGCTTCCGATTTCGCATTTTTTAAATTTCTCTCAAGTTCCGGAAACGCCTCTTCACCCCGTCTTATAACAGGATTTATCTTTTCCTCATCAAATCGGCAATAATTACAACCTGCCTCCGGAAATGTCACTGTTCCATACATATTTTACTCCTTATGAATATACAAACGGCGGTCCGTTTTTTATCTCAAATAAAATATTATCTGCCATTACTTTTAACTCTTCATTTGATTTACCGCTAACTTTCTGTCTGTAAAACTCATTACACAAAGGATTAATTGCAGAATCCTTCTTTGCTTTGAAATTTCTTAATTCCGTAGCTACCAGTCTGCGTTGCAAATTAAGTTCTATATCTGCATTATACTTTTTAACCTGTACCTCTTTAACCGCCTCAAAAACATTTTTACCAATATACGAGAAAGCACTTATAGAGCTTATTCCCAGAAATAAATTTCTAAACTGTTTATTATTACTGTTCATAAGCCAATCATAAAAAAAGGAAAGATAGTCATTAACATGAGAATAATAAGTAATTTTATTCCGTCCGGAACCGCCCATTACACTATTAGCCTGTTCAATAGGCGTTGTCACGCTTTCTATAAATCGTTTCGTAAGTTCAGTCTTTTCATTAGTTTCAAGATTTAAACGCCCTACAGTCCTTTTTATATACTCCGGTTCCGCCCAGATTGTTTCTAATAGTTGTTCTAAATACTTAAGTTCTTCTTTGTTATTGCTTTTACTTTTTCCTTCATTAATTATTTGCACTGTCCGGTCTATTATCTTTTTGGTCTCTTCAACACCATGTTTTATATTCTGTGCATTTTTTCGCAAATTTTTCATTGCAAAATAGCCAATACCGGTTATCCCAATAAGAGTACCGACAGATGCAAGCCAATAATTAAAATCATTCTCTTTGTTATCAGATGTATGAGATTTAAAACTTACATTACCTTTACTTGTCATATCTTTTTCATAATTAACGCCTAAATCCAGAGAAAACTGTCTTGCTTTTTGCGACAGCAAACTTCTTATAATCTGAATTTTTCCGGAAAAAGATTGTGCTTCAACCTGAACAAGATTTTCTTGCAAATTTTTCTGAATATCCGCTTCACGTTTCTTTACCCATATCTCCTTACAACCGTCAATAAACATTTTTCCTAAAAACGCCATTGAGCTTAATGCTATAACACCGGAAAACGCTTGAATAGTTTTCTTATTAGGAGAATGCAGCATACTAAACATACTCTGATGCAGTTCATTGTTAATACAATGATTGCGTGTAATCCCGGGCGGCTTTTCCATATCCGGTTTTGAAATATAAGAAATAAACTTTGTTCCTAAAAATAATGCTCCCATTACGCCTAACGAAGCAGCACACAAGGGAATTAATCCTTTTTCTTTTTTAGTTTCTACTTCGTATAATTTTTCAGGCATATTTGTCTGCCTTGAAATAACAAGCGTGTCATAGGTCTCATCTAGTGTAATGTCCTTAATAAAATTATTTACAACTACCCCTTCCATCAAATTTGTTTGATTTTTTTTCTGGGTATTAGTCATATTCCGGCGTGTCATTCTTGTTTCTATATCTTGCTCAAGTTTCATATTCATCACCTTTTTGTTTACGCTTCAGGCGTTTCAGCCAAAAGTTAAAATTAAAAATTTTCTTTTCTTCTCTAATTTCGCTATTATTATCACTATTATTTTCCGGGCTAAAAATCTCAAATAATTTAAAAAATTTGTTCTTTAATTCTTTTATAAATTCATTAAATTTCTCTTTAGCTTTTTCTAATCCTTTTAAAATTTCACCAAATATAGCAGCTATCTTATCCGAAACATCAATAAGCCCGGTAAAAGTATTTTGGATGGCTTGTAAAACAGGAATAACAACAAACTTTACAGGTATAGCAACAATAACACCAAGAGGTATTTGCGATAATACGGAAGTAAATTCCCTTAAACGGGATATCATTTTATTAAAATTATCTGCCTGTAACTGTAATTGAAGAATAAGCAGTTTAAAATTAATTTTTTGTTTTTCAGTTGCACGTCTCTGTGCTTTTAAAAAATACCCTATAGCCTCACACTGATTCCAACTCATCACCGGCAGCTGAGAAGATTTAAAATTCAATTCAGGCTTTTTACCACCCCCGCCGCCCATATTTGAACATATCGGGCAAGCTGAAGGCGGCATACCGTGCGGGCACAAACCGGCACGCGGCTGCATTACAGAAGTAACCGTATTATTCAATAAGACTTCCTCTTTATCACTATTCAACTATAATACTTTGTTCCGAAGTATTATTAATCGCGAGCATTCCGGCTATTACGGCTGCGGCACAGCTGGAGATATTCACTCCATTTCCTCGTAGCTAAATCTTAAAATAACAATTTATTTTTGTCAATAAAAAAGCAGCCCTTGTTCGGAACTGCTTTTCATATTTATATATAAACTTATTAGCCCGTCAACAGAGAACTATAGTTAGCGTTCAACTGCGAAATTGTTGCTTCCATAGCCGCAAACTTGGCTTCCAAACGAGCCTGATAAGTATCTACTGACTCTTGTTTTCTTGTTACTTTATCTTGCATATTTGAAATTTGTGTATTTATTGATGTTTCTTTAGTAGAGAAATATCCGCCAGAATATAACGCATTGTCAACAGTAGATTTCAATGTTTTGAATATACCGTTTGTACCAATAAGAAGTTCTTTAACAGCATCACTGTTTTCAGCAAGAGCCTCACTAAGAGCATCCGCATCTAAAGTAAGCGATACTGTATCATCTGCCATTGCACTGCTTGCCGCCTCAGTACTTATACCTATTTGAGACATAAGTTTAAACGCGTTATCACCACCGATTGCCGAGTTCATTGTATTTCTTAGCGATGAATAAATAGACTCAAGCGTAGTTTCACCGTGCAAATCGCCGTCAATAGCAGTAAGCGAATCAATTTCAGACATTAATGCATTATATGAATCAACAACTTCAGTAAGCGCATCCGTTATCTTCGTTGTATCTTGCGCAATTGTAAGTGTTGTATCGCCTGTTTCTGCCGTATTAACAGACTTAAGATTCAATGTTAAGCCTGTAATTCTGGAAATATCAGCAGTAACAGTATTAGAAGTAGATGTAATATCTGTACCGTTAATATTAACAATAGCATTTTTACCTAACTCTTGCGCTGCAGTTAAT